>CASFNK010000023.1 GCA_949295995.1 uncultured Pseudomonadota bacterium | reverse complement strand
TTCTCGTTCTTCGTTTGTAAATTTATGATGTTTCATGCTCTGTCCTTTCCTGTTTTGGTTTAGTATAAAAAATTATCCCGAAAATTGCTATCGCAATCTTCGGGACTTTTTTTTACTGTCCAACTTTCGGGGGACAGATCAAGCGGGGTCTATTTTTATCCGTAAGTAAAATACTGCGCCGCCTCATAAATAATGATTTTTTCAACATTAGCAAATTTTAAAGTTTGTTGTCCATGAGTAATAACACCGGAATTATCAGGTAATTGCCCATAACGAGTTTGATACTCCAACAAATCTCTAAAGCTCATAAACAAACCATTGCTAAACGTAATATTCCAACCATAGTGTGAAATTCCGACATTAACATGGATAATTTTGCATTCTTCGGTTCCGTTAAATTCACTTACCTGAGATTTAGCATCAAATTCAAAACACTTGTCTTCAGAACTTCCGCTATACCATCTGGCAGCCTTTGAGCGTTCTTTTTCCTCATCCTGGTGCATTTGTTTAGCACTAGGCACAATGATTGAGCGAACATCACTAAAATAGAGTTTAGAGGCTTTAGGACCGGTTAACAAACCAGAAACTGGTTTATTAAAAGTTATTTGTTTTCCGAGTTTATCCGCCACGGAAATATTTACAAAATCTTTGACGATGAGTTTTGAATTATTGGCAATATTCCCATAAATATAATGTCCGCGAATTTTTACAAAGTCTTCCGTCGGTGCCATAAAATTATATTTTTCTTCATTAAAGAGCTCCAACTTTGTTTTACCTGACTTCATAATTTTGGCATAACGAACGGTATTATCACCTTTAGGCAAAACCAATTCTTTTTCATTGGGATTTAGGCGGACACGATAATCATCAAAAATAATCAAGCTCCACTCATTTTCCTCATGTAGATTATAATCAATATCCTCAACCACCAGGTTATAAACCTTTTCATCCGCCTGAAAACCTCTGAAACCCGAATTTTTGTTAAACGGAAAAGCGACACTGCAAAGGGATTGATAATCCTCCTCACTCATATCATAAATCTTAACCTCTACCGGAATTTCTTCCGTCTGTTGAAAGACCGGAGCAGGCGTTGGTTCCACTGCCGGAGCATGCGCCACTGGCGCTGTTATAACCGGCACATTTTCTTCCGCCAAACCATCAATACTTACTTGCTCATCTTTTGCAGACTTTTCAGGATTTGCAGATGTCTCTTGAGGAGAAACTTGATAATCTTGACTTTGAGGAAGAGCCCCTTCTCTCTCTGACGACAACAATTCCTCTCGAACAGAAGATTGCTCAAGAAATTCTTCAACCACCGGCTCTGAAGCTGGTGCAACTTCCTCTGCCATTACTGGCTCAACCACCGGCTCTGGCTCCGGCGCAACTTCCTCTGCCATTACTGGCTCAGCTACCGGCTCTGGCTCTGGTGCAGGCACAACTTCCTCTGCCATTACTGGCTCAGCTACCAGCTCTGGCTCTGGTGCAGGCACAACTTCCTCTGCCATTACTGGCTCAGCTACCAGCTCTGGCTCCGGTGCTGGCGCAACTTCTTCTGCCATTACTGGCTCAACCACTGGCTCGGGTGCCGACACAACTTCTTCTGCCATCACAGATTCAGCTACCGGCTCTGGTACGGGAACAACTTCTTCGGTCATCACAGGTTCAGCTACCGGCTCTGATGCGGAAACAACTTCTTCGGTCATCACAGGTTCAGCTACCGGCTCTGGTGCGGAAACAACTTCTTCGGTCATCACAGGTTCAGCTACCGGCTCTGGTGCGGAAACAACTTCTTCGGGCATCACAGATTCAACTACCGGCTCTGGTGCGGAAACAACTTCTTCTGCCACTACTGGCTCAGCTACCGGCTCTGGCTCTGGTGCAACTTCCTCTGCCATTACAGATTCCGTTTCTAATTCTTCCGAATATTCCTCTTGTTTTGCTACACTTTCTTCAGAACGTAATTCTGAGATATCTTTTTCTCCAGCATGAAGCTCAATAGAAAAATCCTCCACATTTTGCTCCGCTAAACTACTTCCCAATTTCTGTGTATTTTCCTCCACATCATCCAAATGCAAATCCGGAGCCGGAGTTCCGAATAATTCTTTTTCAAAAGCATCATCCGAAAGTTCATCTTCATGCTGAGAATTAATATTTGGCAATGGTGAATCATCATCTAACAGTTCATCCAACCGCGCGGATTCGCCACGCGGTTCGCTTAAAAAATCAGGCATTTTCAAGTCTTCAACCTGATTATCTTCAGCCAGTTCTTCAAATTTTGGCAGATCTTCATCTTCTTTCCACTCTCCCGAAGGGGTATCAATTTCAAAATGCGGTTCTTCAACAATTTCATCTTGAGAAGTAAGCACTTCTTCTACCGGCTCATAGACAACTTTTTCGGTTACATTATCTGCATCACTTTGCAAAAACTGAGGAAGATTTTCTTGAGGTAAACTATTTTGTTCCTCACTTACTACATCCGTTGTTTGAGATGAAACATTTTCTTCTTCGTCGAACACTTGCGTACTTTCTCCCTCAACCGGAACTTCAACATATTCATACTCATATTCCGCACCTTCGGGCAATTCTTCTCCTTCTGCCAGTTCAATATATTCATACTCATATTCATCCTCAGCAGGAGCAATCATATCATTATTCACTTGAGAATTTGTTTCATCAACCATGTTCTTTTCCTTTTGAAATCAAAACTTAAAAAACATTATAAACAGATTCTCTTAACATGGATTTAACAATTAAAAAGAGCATCAAAATAAAATTTGATGCTCTTCAAGATTAGGTTTAATAGCTCGCAAATTCCAGCACTAAAGCTCAGCCCAACCAGGCCATAAATTTACGAATTTGCGTGCTATAAGGGAATAGAAATGAGAACCCTCAAGCCTCCTATAGGACTATCCTGGAGTTCAATCGTACCTCCATGAGAAGTTATCACATCTTTGGCAATAGCCAATCCCAAACCGACACCGCCGGTTTCTTTATTGCGCGATTCATCCAAGCGATAAAACGCTTTGAATACTTCCTCACGCTTATCTTTAGGAATCCCCGGACCGTCATCATCAACCACAATTTCCATTTTGCGGTTATTACTTTCCAAATCAACAGAAACCGTTTTACCATATTTGAAAGCATTACCGATAACATTTGTTAAAGCGCGTTTCAGAGCCTGTTCACGACCTTGAATAGCACTGACTTGGTCATTGGTCTTGTAACGAATCATGGCATTTTGGTTACGGAATTTATTCAAGACACTCATAATCAATTCATTCATATCAATAAAACTGGCCTTTTCTCCGCCTTCTCCACTGACAAAAGACAAATACCCATCGAGCATTTTTTCCATTTCATCAATATCGGAAAGCAAATCTTTTTGCTCTTGCGGATCAGGCAACATTGTAGCTTGCAGTTTCATACGGGTCAAAGGAGTTCTCAAATCGTGAGAAACACCGGCTAACATTTGTGTTCTCTCACTGATTTGTCTTTGAATACGTTCTTTCATTTTAATAAAAGCAATCGCTGCTTTTCTAACCTCAGAAGAACCATAAGGCTTAAAGTCTTTATTATCAATACCTTTACCGAAATCCTCAGCCACTTGAGCCAATTCGGCAATAGAACGCACTTGAATACGCAAGAACATCACCGCGACCAAGAACAACAATAAAGAGGTACCAATCATCCAAGCGACAAAACCAAAGATAGAAGTAGAGAAAATATTTTTGGAAGAAGTCTCAAACTTAAATAAACGCTTGGGAGTATCCACAAACACGGTTAAATTTCTATCTCCTTCTTTCCCCATATAAATGGTCGTAACATATTCCGGGAAAGTACGATTTAACTCTTTCTCCAAAAAACCGGTTACGAGTTCGTTATTTCGGCTGACTTTATTAATGATACGGTGTTTATCTTTATTCAAATAAACACTGACGCTCATATCTAAAGTATCACTGGTAACTTTTTTAATTTCTTGCAGTTTATCTGGAGATTTATCAATCAGTTGCATTACAAACGACATATCTGAAGTCAAATTATTAGATAATCGCTTGCCGACACGTCCCCAAGTTCCGTCAAAGAAAGCAACGATTGAAACAACTTGTACCACAATCAATGGAATAAAAATCAACAACATCGTGCGGAAGAACAAAGTTTTGGGTAAAAACTTCAGTTTCAAATAACGCAAAGTGTTATCAACTTTTTCAGGAAATTTAATTCGCATTTACTTACTCCTAAAATCAATAACTGGAGACAGTTTAGAATCATTTCTCAACAAATTCCAGCAAAATAATTGACTTTGAGCAAACGAAAAGTTACAAAGTACTACAAAAAAACTCAGCCCTAAGGCTGAGTAATAATTTCTAATCCGAAAGAAGCATATACCCCTTGCCTCTCACTGTCTGTAAATAGCGCGGATTTTTTGAATCTTGTTCAATTTTTTTACGCAAACGGGTAATTTGCACATCGATTGAACGAGGGCTCTGTCCTGCTCCCAAAATCTCGGCCAACTTCTCGCGAGAAAACACCTGACCTGATTTTTCACCCAAGACGGAGAGCAAGAGCTGTTCCACGGGTGTAATATGGATAATCTGATTTTGTTTGGTCAACAACTCTTTCTTATCCAAATCATAGGTACACAACCCCAAATCCAACACTTGCATTTTAGCTTTACTATCTTTAGGCGTACGTTTCAAAATATTTTTAATACGCAAAACAAGTTCTTTTGGTTCGAATGGCTTAGGCAAGTAATCATCGGCACCGATTTCGAGCCCTGCGATTCTATCAGCGGTTTCACCCATAGCTGTCAGTAAGATCACCGGCACCAGGCTTTCTTGGCGAAATTTTTTTAAGAATTCCAATCCGGTTTCATGGGGCATCATAATATCGACAATCAGCAAATCGAATTGATAGTCTTTTAAACGTTCTCTTGCTTCATCAGCATCTTTAGCCACCGAAACAAAGAAATCGCTTTCACGCAAAAAACGCTGTAAGAGCGAGCGCAAACGAGTATCATCATCAACCACTAAAATATGTGCTTTTGCATCACTCATCACACTTGCTCTACATAGTTTTTATTTTGCGGATTTAGCTTCTTTTTTAGCTGATTTCTGAGCCTTAGCCGTTTTTTTAGCCACTTTGGCAACAGCTCTTTTCTTAGCAATTTTTTTGCCGGTTTTAGCCACTACTTTTTTAGCTTTTTTAACCACGGCTTCAATCTCGGCAACAGCTTCTTTCATATCGGCTAACTTAGGATTTTTTTCAGCTTCGATTGACTTAATATAATCCAAACTTTTTTGAAAATATTGATAGCCGGTAACAAAGGTTAAAACTGCGGCAATCCACAACAAGATTACACCAAGGTCATGAAACATATATCCGACCAAAATCATGGACAAAGCCGTCATCTGGAAACCGGTTTTCCACTTAGCCAAACGCGTAACCGGCATACCGACATGAACTTCAGCCAAAAACTCTCTTAAACCTGAGACTAAAATTTCACGACACAAAATCACAATCACCGGAATAAAGTTAATCGGATGAACCATATTGTCTGCCAAAATAACGATTAAGGCAGAAGCCACCAACAGCTTATCGGCGATAGGATCGAGCAAACGCCCGAAAGCCGAAGTCTCATTCCGACTTCTGGCCAGATAACCGTCAAAATAATCGGTAATGGAGGCAATGATAAACAACACTGCCGCCAACATCGACCAAACCGCCGTATGAATATAAATTGATAAGAAAATAACCGGAATCACAACGATTCTGGAAATTGTAAGCAAATTAGGCAAACTATACATTATTGTCCTCTCAATTATTTAACAAAGTTTTGCCTTATGGTAAGTCAGAAATTTCAATTATGGAAGTAATTATAAATCTTTTCCGCTGTTTTTTTACTAATTCCTTCCACTTTTTCAATATCTTTGGGCAAAGCCTGAGAAATTGCCTCAACCGAACCGAAATGATTGAGCAAATCCCGCTTTCTTTTAGCCCCGATTCCTTCCACCTCATCAAGTCTCGATTTAGTGATAGATTTGGCACGTTTTTTACGGTGTGTACCGATAGCAAAGCGGTGTGCTTCATCACGCAAATTTTGCAAATAAAAAGCGATAGCGGATTGATAAGGCAAAGCGAAGCTCTCTTTACCCACTTGGTGATAAAACTCTTTACCTGCGTTTCTATCCGGACCTTTAGAAATTGCAATAATCGCAATGCCGGACAAATCATAGTTTTTTAGAGCTTCATGCACGGCATGGAGTTGTCCCAAACCACCATCAAGTAAAATCACATCGGGACGATGTTCATTGCTCATGCGCTCAAAACGTCTGGTAAGAACTTCTTTCATCATCGCAAAGTCATCATTGGTAATATCTGGATTTTTGATATTAAAGGTGCGATAACTTTTTTTATCAAACCCGTCAGGTGTTGCCACCACCATAGCCCCGATTGCATAACTTCCTTGAATATGCGAGTTATCATAAATTTCGATTCTTTTCGGCAAACAAGGCAGCTCAAAAACTTTCGCCATTTCTTCCAAATTAGCTTTCACGGATGCCTCCATAGCTACTTTTCTATCAATTGAAGCATAAGCATTGTTCAAAGCATTTTGGAGTAATTTCGCCTTAGCTCCTTTTTGATAGGTGTTGATATGGGTGGACAAAGCCTCTTCCAAAAACTCTTTATTTTCCAATTCCACAGAGACCACAATTTCTTTAGGAGGAATATGTTCGCCATAAAAACCACTCAAAAAGGCCTCTAAAATTTCGCCGTCTTCGGCATCTTGAATTTGTTTAGGAAAATAAGGAACATTACCGCAATTTTGCCCTGAACGGATAAAAAACACCTGAATACAAACCATATTTCCTTTTCTGGCCAAAGCCACCAAATCACAAGAATTGATATTGGCATATTCAACCATTGTCCCGTTCTGAACATTGGTCAAGGCTCTGATTCTATCCCTTAAAACGACAGCTTTTTCAAACTCAAGATTATCGCTTGCTTCTTGCATTTTTTGGGACAATTCTTCTTGAATTTTAGTATTTTTGCCATCCAAAAAATCAACGGCTTCTCGCACCAATTTGTGATAATCTTCGCGAGAAATCTTTCCGACGCAAGGAGCCGAACAGCGTTTTATTTGGTATTGCAAGCAAGGTCTCTCACGATTATGAAAAACATAATCCTGACAAGACCTAAGAAGAAAGGCTTTTTGCACGGTATCTAAGACATTATTAACCGCCAACACGCTGGCAAAAGGTCCGAAATATTTGCTTCTATCATTACGTTTGCCACGATATTTGCGCAAAGCCGGAAAATCCGATTCGACATCAATCACCAAATGCGGAAAAGTTTTATCATCTTTCAGTAAGATATTGTATTTGGGTTCGAGTTTTTTAATCAACTCATTTTCCAAGAGTAAGGCTTTCGCCTCATTTTCAACAATAATAAATTCCATGCGATGAATTTCGGAGACCATTCTTTGCAGCCTGACCGGAAGTTTATGAATATGAGAATAAGCCACAATTCTTTTTTTGATATTTTTGGCTTTACCGACATAGAGAACCTTTTCATTTTCATCAATCATCCGATAGACACCGGGTTTCTCCGGAGCTACTTTGATATGACGTTTTAAGTTTTCCAATCCTCTTTGGATATTTCCCATATTTTGCCCTTTTCTGCTGTTTGAGATAAAGTATAATCATTTTTTTAATGAAGTGTTAGCAAATTTATGGTATAATCCCAAAATAGAGTGAAAGAGCTGAAGGAGGAACAGATGTCAGAATTAGGAGCAATTAGTCAATATGCGTTGGCTGTGCAACAAATGCAAATGTCCCTAATGAAGAATCAAGTTGAAATGCAGCAGCAAGCTGTAGAGATATTGCTTGGAGGCACTGATGACAGATCGGTATCTCCCTCCCCCACCACCGGCGTAAATGTCGATAAAACCATTTAGAAGATAAAAGCTATCCATTGGATAGCTTTTTTTTACGACACAACAAAGGACTGAACTTTATTGTTTAAGTTGTTGTTCAAAATTTTCTGCGGATTGATAATCTCCGTCATCTCCGCCAAATGACCAAAAACTGATAAAAGCCATCATCAACAGTGAGCTCAAAACAAATTTCAAACCCGATAACACGGCATTGGAAGCAGTTTTTTTTGTATCAATACTAACGCCTCCTCTACGATAAACAGGGCGAATTGCAAAGTTATAAACAATTGCTAACATCAAAGCCAAGGCATAAAAGCGATAATCAAAATAAACTTCCGTCACTTGCTCATAGCTCAAGTTAAAATAAAAGAAACCGCCTAAAACCAAGCCCAGCAAAACAAATGGGTCAAGTAAAATTCCCGAAGTAAATAATGCTTGAATTCCTTTAAGCATCTTTACTCCATACACGACGGCTCAAAACATTAGAATCATTTTTGTAAGGGTTCGGCCAAACGCAACGAGCTTTTGTTGATTGAACCAATTCTCCGTTACGATAACGAGTCGTAGCCAATAAAGCCAAATTTCCTTTACGAACAACCACACGAGAAGGCGCCACAACTTTATTTTTATACCAATCTAAATTTTCCAACGCGCTTTGCATAATATCCTCCTTTCGGGTAGCCTAAATTAGGTATAATTTACGCCCGAAAAGTAAATAAAAGCTTAAAACCAAGAGTTATCACTTTGTTATACCGATTTTTTTGCCTCAAAACCGGCAGATTTTTCTAATACAGCGACAGCCTCAGCATTAACTTTTTCGGCTAAATCCACATCATCACTCCAAACCCAAACTTGGATTTTTGGTTCAGTTCCGGATTTACGAACCAAGACTTTACCTTTTCCTTGGATTGCTTGTTCAGCTTGCTTGATAGCTTGCTGAAACTCGGGATTATCAAAGGCTTTGAGCATTTCATCTTTAGATTTAAACTTGCTGTCCACACGTTTTCTAAACATTGGCAAGAACAAAGGAAACAGCTCACTCATTTTTTTAGAGCTTTTAAGCAAACCTTGCGAAAGCACAAGAGCCGCCACCATGGCATCACCGGTTTTACCAAAATCAGACAACACCATATGTCCCGATTCTTCACCACCGAGGTTTGAGCCGTTCTTTTTCATCTCATCAATAACAAATCTTTCTCCCACACCGGAGCGAACACATTTAATCCCCAATGTGTCAAAAAATCTATCCAAAGCCGGATTAGAAACGATTGTCGCCACTACTGTATTATTTGCCAAACGATTCTCATCTTTTAAGCATTTTCCTAAAAAGGCAATAATTTGGTCGCCATCTAAGCGGTTGCCTAGCTCATCACAAACAATAATTCTGTCGCCATCACCATCGACGGCAATCCCCAAATGAGCGTGAGAGTTACGAACAGTTTCAATCATTTTTTCGGTATGTTGCGACCCACAGTTAAGATTGATGTTTTTACCATTCGGCTCATTACCAATCACAATCACACCGGCACCCAAGCTCTTAAAAACTTCTGGCATAATTTTAGAAAACACACCATTAGCGCAATCAAGCACCACCCGCAAACCTGACAAGGGCTGTTCACCTTGTACGGCATTTAAGGCCTTATCAACATAGCCGACAACCGCGTCAGGAACAACTTCGGAAATACCTATTTCATCAGGATTGAGCGTAAAATTGTCCACACTGATTGCCGCTTCAATTTTTGCGGTATCTTCATCGGAAAATTTATCACCTTGAGCATTAATCAGCTTAATACCATTATCTTGAAACGGGTTATGCGAAGCTGTAATCATCACACTCATATCCACATCCAAATTTGGCGTCAGCATCGTAATTGCAGGGGTAGGAATAACGCCCAGTTTAAGCACATCAACACCTTTAGCATTAAATCCGGCACACAGAGCCGCCTCTAGCATTTCACCGGAAATTCTGGTATCTCTGGCAATAGCGACTTTCTTTTTATTGGTACAAATCAATTCACCGGCAGCCATACCCAACTTCAGAGCAAAGTCAGCCGTCATTGGATAAACATTAGCTACACCACGCACACCATCAGTACCGAATAACTTATTTCCCATATTAAACTCCTGCATCAAAAAAATTCACAATAAAAGTATCATAAACAACGCATCCAAAACTACAAGTCCAAATCCAAGATATTAACCTCAACAAATATTCTGAAATATTACAAAAAGCCCGTTCTTTTAACAGAACGGGCTTTTAAAGGAAGAAACATTCTACAATTCTGGAACCGAAGAATGGGTTCTTTTAGCTTCATCAACCGGTGCTTCATCAGATTTATCAATCTTTTCGCCATTAATGACTTTTTTGATTTCATCTCCGGTCAAGGTTTCATATTCAATCAAAGCCTCTGCCAACAAATTCCATTCTTTTTCTTTTTCCTTGAGAAGTTTTTTAGCCCCTTCATAACCGGTATTAACCAAGCGTTTGATTTCCGCATCAACCAAACGAGCCGTTTCTTCGCTCATATTTTGGTTTTGCGTTACCGACTTGCCTAAAAAGACTTCGCCTGAATTTTCGGCATAGAGCACCGGCCCCAATAAATCGCTCATACCCCATTCGGTTACCATCGAGCGAGCCAAATTGGTTGCCATTTGAATATCGCCTGACGCTCCTGAGGTTACAGAGTCATAGCCAAATTTCATTTCTTCGGCGACCCGTCCGCCCATTGCCACCACCAAACGCGACATCATCTGCTGTCTGGTAATGGAATAACGGTCTTTTTCAGGCAATTGTTGCACCATACCCAACGCTCTGCCGCGAGGAATAATCGTAGCCTTGTGAATTGGATCAGATCCTTCGGTAAACAAACTGCAAATTGCGTGTCCGGCCTCATGATAAGCAGTATTCATTTTTTCCTTCTCATCCATTGCCATAGACTTGCGCTCTGCCCCCATCAAGACCTTATCTTTGGCCTCATCAAATTCTTTTAAGGTAACTTTGCGCTTGTTTTTACGAGCCGCCAACAAAGCCGCCTCATTAACCAAATTGGCCAAATCCGCACCCGAGAACCCTGGCGTTCCTCTGGCCACAACATCTAATTTAACGTCTTTTGCGAGAGGTACCTTTTTGACATGGACTTTCAAAATTTCTTCACGACCCTTAATATCCGGGTTAGACACGGTTACCTGACGGTCAAAGCGTCCCGGACGCAACAAAGCCGGATCCAAAACATCGGGTCGGTTGGTTGCGGCAATCACAATCACGTTTTGATTATCATCAAAGCCGTCCATTTCAACCAACAACTGGTTAAGTGTTTGTTCACGCTCATCATTTCCACCGCCCAAACCGGCACCACGATGACGCCCCACTGCATCAATTTCATCAATAAACAACAAGCATGGTGCGTTTTTCTTGGCCTGAGCAAACATATCACGAACACGCGATGCGCCGACACCGACAAACATCTCCACAAAGTCCGAGCCCGAGATTGAAAAGAACGGAACATTAGCCTCACCGGCAACCGCTTTTGCCAATAAGGTTTTACCTGTTCCCGGAGGTCCGACCATCAAAACGCCTCTAGGGATTCGCCCACCCAAACGTTGAAACTTCGTCGGGTCTTTCAAAAAGTCGATAATTTCTTCAAGCTCTTGTTTAGATTCATCACATCCAGCCACATCGGCAAAAGTAACTTTTTTGTTATTTTCAATCAATCTGGCGCGAGATTTTCCGAAACTCATAGCTTTGTTATTGCCTGAATTGGCTTGGCGCATAAAATAAATCCATACCCCAATCAACAAAATCATCGGGAACCAAGAAATAAAGATTCCCCAGAAAGTGTTAGAAGACGTATCTTCGGGCTTAGCCTCAACCTTAACACCATTTTGACGCAAGGTCTCAACCATAGAAGGGTCATACGGCGCATAGGTATAAAAATTGCGCCCGTCGGTGAGTTTTCCCTCAATATTTGCTCCCGCAATCACCACTTCACTGATTTTTTTATTTTCGGCTTCATTCATAAAATCCGAAAAAGCCAATTCGGCATAACTTGCCTTTTTAGCACTTTCGGTAAAACCGTTCATCAACGAGGTCAGCAAGACAATCGCCACCAACCAAACAATAATACTTTTTCCTGAACTCATTTACATTAATTCCTTAAAAGCTTTTTACACTTAATTCAATATAGGGTGTCGCAACTCAAAACACAATAGGCATTTTATTTTTCACCAACGCCACACGGAGTTTATAGGGCAAATCAAAATGCGCGTAATGCGAATTTTCTTTCACAAAAGCCTCCCACACGGTCTTAGGCATTTTCTTTTTGGAACGCACCTCACGCACAATCCAGAGCTTGTGTTGCCCCACAAACAATTCACACTCTGAAAGCGTCGCTCCACCGAAATTTTCATTATTCGGTTGAGTTAAATTTGCAACTAAACGTTCCACATCATCAGCGCGCGGGGTATAGTCTTTGCCACTGATTTTTTTGAGTAAATCATTCAAGACTTGATAAACCAATTCCTCATGACTTTCTCTAAGTGCTTTCAAAGAGATACAAACACCGACTTCTTCCCAAAACCTTGCATATTTAGTAATAAAAGTTTCGACTTGTGCTCGAATAAAATCTCGGCTTTTTGCCAAAACTTTCATCGTATCACCGATTCTTTGCATTGAAATTCCGGTTTTTTCTTCCAAACTCGGCAAAAATTTGCGAATTCGACACCGCAAAAAATCATCACTTTGATTAGACGGATCTTCCACCCAACGAATATCCCGTTGTAGCAAATACTCTCTTAACTCTTGAGGGGGAATATCCAACAAAGGGCGAACGATTCTCAAATCTTTCCAAGCCCCAACAGCCCCCATTCCGCAAAGACCTGTTAAACCGCTTCCCCTGTGTAAACGAATAAAAAATGTTTCCGCTTGGTCAAGAAGATGATGCGCCACACCAAGTGTATTCACCTCGTTTTGCCGGCACCACTCATAAATCAGATTATATCTTGCGATTCGCGCGGCTTCCTCAATACCTTGAGTAGGCTTTTCACCTTTCCATGCCAAAATATGGTGTTCAATTCCATATTCATTCATTAGCCGAGCAACATAGTTTGCTTCCCTAAAAGATTCTTTGCGCAATCCATGGTCAACAGTTAAGGCGACGATTCTCTTTTTACCCAATAGTTCTGCCAAAAGCAAAACCAAAGCTAAAGAATCAGCCCCGCCGGATACCCCGACAGCCACTTTGCCTGTCTCAAAAAGCGATAAATCTATTTTTCTTTCTATGGAGAGCATTCTCAAAATAAAACTTACTTACATTTCAGCTTAGTTGCTTCATTTTTTGCCTTATCCAGCAATGTCTTATCAGCTTTTGGAAATTCCTTTGCTACATTAGTCAAAGCGGCGCAGGCTTCTTCTTTTTTACCCAATTGGTTCATTGCCATACCGAGCTTATATAAACTCTCGGCACCCTTAGCACCGTCTTTGTATTTTTCATAACCTTTGCCGAAAGCCACGGCCGCCTTGGCATAATTTTTCTGAGAATAATAAACCTCTCCCAACCAATACTGAGCATTAGCCGCTAACTTGTCTTGAGAAAAACGATTCAAAACATCACTAAAATTAGCTTCTGCTTTATCATATTGACCTGCATTATAGGCCTCAAGTCCTTGCTGATAAACAGTATTAACATCTTGCTCTTGAGCTGCTTTCGGAGCATCAACCGGAGCTAAATCCCCCCCTTTAATAGAGTCGCCGACTAAAGATTTGGGAGCATTATTTGCCACCAGAGCATCAAATTTTTTGCTTTTAGCTTGCGTACCAGCACCACCGTTGAGAGGTTTACCCTCAATCATTTTGAAACGAACATCAATGTCTTTATTAATCATATCCATACGGTCATTAAGTTGCTTAATTTTATAATTAACCTCCTCAATTTTACCGTTCATTTGGCGCAATTGTTCTTCAAAATCACTCATTCTGACCATCACATCAGAAGACTTTCCGGCAGGAGCCTCAGTTTGGGAGCGATAAACTTGTCTTTGCAAAATTTTCACATCTTCGCGCAACTCATCAACATCAGCCTGAAAAGCGTATGGCTCAACCCCGTACACCATTGCCGGAGCTGTTAAAACGGACAAAAGAGCAACACCTGAAACCTTCAATTTATTCATCATTATCAAAACTTTCAAAAAAGATTACGCCATATTTGCATTTAATTTAGCGCCAAAAAACAATAATCTCAAGCCCCAAGCACTTATTTATCCCACGCACAAAAAAAGAACGCATCTTTTAATACGAAGATGCGTTCTCTTAAAACCTGTACTCTTAAAGAGGTATTAGTTACCAGCTTTAATAACGGTTACAGCACGACGGTTTTGAGCCCAAGCGGCTTCGTTGTTGCCCAAAACAGCCGGACGTTCTTTACCATAAGAAATGGTAGAGATTCTGTCAGCTGCAATACCTTGAGAAACGAGGTATTGTTTTACAGCGTTAGCACGGCGTTCACCCAAAGCCAAGTTGTATTCTCTTGTACCTCTTTCATCGCAGTAACCTTGAACGATTACATTAACATTTTCATGTTTTTTCAGCCATTTAACTTGAGTTTGCAAGATTTCGGCAGAATTATCTGTAATAGCAGAGCTATCGAATGCGAAGAATACTCTGTCTTCAGCGTTAGCCATGAAGTCACGAGCCAATTTAGAATCACATTCAGCACCACCGAACATGCTGCTCAAAGAAGAACAACCTGATAAAACAATGATAGCTGCGAATAAACTTAAAAGTTTTTTCATTTTATTATCTCCATATGGGTTTAATTTCTTAATTGCTAAACAACTAATACAGAATTAACTTAACAATAAAAAATTAATTTTCAATAACAAAAAAACAAACTACCCAAAAAAAATTATAAAAACCCTTTCAAGCTTCTCTCTAAACCACAAAAAAAGGAAGCCTATTCGACCTCCTTTGTTTTACATCAGCTCGATAGTTACTCTATCGGGCTGAAATTTTCTTCCGCATAGTCAACCACACACGGCACACCGCAGTGCAGGTCAACAATCAAAACTTTTTTGGTCAGTTCCAACGACTTTTCCGGACGACCGACGAGCTGTGACCATACCTCGTACGTTCTTCCCTTGAGGAAATACCCACGAGACTTTTCGCAGGTATATTTGAACTTTTTGAGGCCACTCAGTCCTTCAAGTCCAAGTTCTTCGCGAAAACGTCTCATAAAGGCTGTAACCTTTTCCTCATTCTCCCATTCTTTGTTGGCAAGAACGAGTTCAAAGTCGTCTCCATGTACCATGCGGTACACGTTAGCCTCCAACAAATGCACATCATCCTTTGCGGCTGTTTCAGGCATCTCGCCCACCCACAAAGCACCATACGCACGTTTGTCGGCTGCAAACATACCACTGGATGAGTGAGGTCTGTAACCCTGCACAAAAATATCTGGGTGCAGGTCTGCCTTATTCCGCTGTGCATGGCACAAAATCCCGGCAACAAAGTAGAACCCCACCGGAATAATTTTTGTGGCATGTAACGCCGGCCAATTTTTGTAATTTTCAAACACAGCCAAATCTGAGGCTCCTGATGAACGCCTGTCACCCACCAAAAATTTTTCTTTTTTTGTTTCCATTTTACAATAATTTTTAAAGGGTTATTATAAATTTTGCAATCTCATAAGTCCGTTTGCAGTCCTTTGATAGCGCAATACCGGGCTACCAAAGTTTTTATTTCCCGCCGGACAGATTTCACCAATTTCAATATCAGCTTCTGCCAAGTTCAGGATAGTCCCCGCACTGGCAGTGCAAACCAAGAAGCGAACAGCCCCTTCTTTATCCTGATATTTCAAGACACGGGCAATATTTTGGTATCCTTTGTACTGGATTGTTCGCCAGTCCAAATTTTCCAAAACTTTTCCTTTTTCTTGTTTCAAGATAAAACCGAAAGCATTGTCCACTTTTTCTGCATTTAGCCAATCATCATTGTCCAAAAGCAAAGTGGCTTTTACCCAATCGCCTAATTTCTCAATATAATAGGTTTGAGAAAATTTGAGACGCACATAGGACTTGCCCATGGTCATCCCATTTCTTTTTTCTTGTAAGGATGCTTTCACCCAATTCAAGCCTCTTTCTGCTTTTCGGGTAATTAAAACATCTTCCAAAAATTTTCCGGGAGCTAATCGATAGACACAACACTCAGTTCTGAGCGCCGGTACTCCAAACTGAACAACACCGGTTTGATACTCAGGATTATACAAATAAAATTCCTCCAAATTTTTCAGCCAATGTTTGACTTTTTCTTCCGGAGTTCTTTTTACTGTTTCGACCTGTTTTTTCTGCTTCTGAGCTGCAATGCAATTAGCTAAGCTAAAGCTAATTGCGTTTTTATTTAATCCTTCCATATACCGAATAATTTAAATGTGAATAATAAATTTTATGGCTCATTTTATACTCCAGCTCCACTAACTTGTCAATCTTTTTTGCCAATATTTGACAAAAATGCTTATTTCTACCTCCGAGGGATACGTTCTCAAAACAATTGTCAAAGCTAAAATCTGTTTGGTTTCTATAACATTTATAAGCAATCACCAATTTACCTAACCCTTTTCACAAGGTAACTCTTATATTCACCTCATCTTTTCTTTTTTGCCACATTTTTGAGGTTTTCTTTCTCTCCCCAACCAATACAATCTCACAGCCACAAAAAAACGGCCTGTCCACCAGACAGACCGTTTTTTGTATCACTTCAAATCCGTGAATTAAGCAGCTTTTTTACCGGCTGTTTTACCGTATTTGACAGCGGCTTGAGCAGCAGCCAAGCGAGCTACCGGAACACGGAACGGAGAGCATGAAACATAATCCATGTCGCATGTTTGGAAGAAGCTGATAGATGCCGGATCGCCGCCATGTTCACCGCAAACACCCAAAGTGATGTGCGGGTTAGAGCTGCGAGCTTTTTCACAAGCCATTTTAACCAACATACCAACACCTTCAACATCGATAGATGCGAACGGATCGGCAACATAAACACCGCGAGCGCGATATTCATCGAGGATTGCGCCGGTATCATCACGGCTCATACCCAAAGTGGTTTGGGTCAAGTCGTTGGTACCGAAGCCGAAGAATTCGGCAGATTTAGCCAATTCGTCAGCTTTCAAAGCGGCGCGCGGCAATTCAATCATAGAACCGACCTCATATTTAATCTTCTTACCTTTTTCGGCGAAGACTTTCTCAGCGGTTGTATCGATAATGTTTTTAACGATATCGAGTTCTTTCTTAGAACCAGTCAAAGGAACTTCGATTTCAGGCATAACTTTAACGCCTTCAGCTTCGCATTCCAAAGCAGCTTCCAAGATAGCGCGAGTTTGCATTTCGCAGATTTCCGGATAGGTAATCGGTAAGCGGCAACCACGGTGACCAAGCATCGGGTTAGCTTCATGCAAAGCGTTTGCGCGTTGTTTAACTTTTTCCAAAGTCATACCCATCTTGTTAGCGAGTTCTTGCATTTCAGCATCAGTGTGCGGTAAGAACTCGTGGAGAGGCGGGTCGAGCAAACGAACGTTAACCGGCAGACCGTCCATAATTTTGAACAAATCTTTGAAGTCTTGTTTTTGGTAAGGCAACAAACGAGCCAAAGCGGCACGACGACCTTCTTCATTATCAGACAAGATCATAGCGCGCATATCAGGAATACGAGCGGCATCGAAGAACATATGTTCTGTACGAGCCAAACCGATACCTTGAGCACCGAATTCGCGAGCTTGTTTAGCGTCTTTCGGAGTTTCAGCGTTAGCGCGAACTTCCATAGTACGGATTTCGTCAACCCAAGACATCAATTTACCGAAGTTACCGGAATTGGTGTCAGCGGCAACGGTCGGAACTTGACCTTCAATGATTTGACCTTTAGCACCATCCAAAGAAACCCAATCACCTTCTTTAACAACAACGCCTTTATCGGTTGTCATAGTTTTCTTAGCATAGTCGATGTGGATTTCGTGAGAACCTGAAACGCAAGGAGTACCCATACCGCGAGCAACAACGGCTGCGTGAGAGGTCATACCACCGCGAGCGGTAATAACACCTTGAGAAGCATGCATACCGCCGATATCTTCAGGGCTGGTTTCGTTACGAATAAGGATAACTTTTTCACCTTTTGCGGCCCAAGCTTCAGCGTCTTCAGCATTGAATACGGCGCGACCGACAGCAGCACCAGGAGAAGCCGGCAAACCGGTAGCAATAACGTTTTTCTTAGCTTTCGGGTCGAGCATTGGGTGCAACAATTGGTCGAGTTGGTCAGCACCAACGCGCATAATAGCTTCTTCTTTAGTGAGCAAGCCTTCTTCAACCATTTCTACAGCCATACGAACGGCAGCAGCAGCGGTACGTTTACCGTTACGGCATTGCAACATCCAGAGTTTACCATGTTCAATGGTGAATTCCATATCTTGCATATCTTTGTAGTGAGCTTCGAGGTTGTTACGAACATCAACCAACTCTTTATAGAGGTGAGGCCATTTTTCTTCCAAAGAAGTGCCATCGCCTTTAGAAGCCATCGGTTGCGGAGTACGAATACCGGCAACAACGTCTTCACCTTGAGCGTTAACCAGATATTCACCGTAGTAAACATTTTCACCTGTAGCCGGGTCGCGAGAGAAGCAAACACCGGTAGCGCAGTCATCACCGGCATTACCGAATACCATGGTTTGAACGTTAACGGCAGTACCCCAGTCGCCCGGAATATTGTTTAATTTACGATAGGTAATAGCGCGGTCAACCATCCAAGAACCGAATACGGCGCCGATACCGGCCCACAATTGATCCCAAGGATCTTGAGGAACAACTTTACCTAATTTTTGACCGATTTCTTTGTATTCTTTAACGAGTTCTTTCAAATCTTCGGCGGTCAAATCTGTATCAGATTTATAGCCTTTAGATTTTTTCATATTTTCGAGAGCAGCTTCATAGAGGTCGAGGTCAGCACCCAAAACCACGTCAGAGAACATTTGCAAGAAACGACGATAAGAGTCGTAAGCAAAACGTTCGCTTCCGGAAGCTTTAGCCAAAGCCTTAACTGTTTCATCGTTCAAACCGAGGTTCAAAACGGTATCCATCATACCAGGCATAGAAACTCTTGCACCTGAACGAACTGAGAACAGCAACGGGTTGTTAGCATCGGCAAATTTTTTGCCCATAATTTTTTCAACACCGGCAACGGCTTCTTTAACTTGTTCTTTGAGGTCAGCCGGATAGGTGTGGTTATTGTTGTAGTAGTAAGTGCAAACTTCTGTAGTAACAGTAAAACCCGGAGGAACAGGCAAGCCGACCTTGTTCATTTCAGCAAGGTTAGCACCTTTACCGCCGAGGAGGTTACGCATGCTGGCATCGCCTTCAGCTTTGCCATTGCCGAATGTATAAACCCATTTTGTCATGGTATATATAAGCTCCTATAGCTATTAAGGTTAAAACTAAGGATTCGCCCACCAAAGCCCAAATCAGAGCATTAACGCGCTTTAAGGAGCACCCGATTACAAGCGATTCGCCTACACGGACACCGCAAAAACCGCGGAACAGCTAAAATTTTGGCATAAAGAGCTCATCCGCTCAAACTGCCGCGAATCTATAACATCTCTCTTGATTCTTCAAGCAAAAAATTCTAACCCCTCGTTTCTACCCACAAATTTTGCTTTTTGCGCTTTTAGGCAAGCTCTCTTTGCCTTCCGCCTCACGCCCCAACGCCTCACATTATAGAATACAAATTTTAGACAAAATATAACATTACACCCTCATCAAAGCCTTGCAAATCCTTAATCTTCTCTTAACCAAACGATTCCGCCAAGTTGAACAACGTTCACTTTACTCGCCCCTCTGTGCACCTTTATTTCTCTGAATTTGCACGAAATTTGGCTTATTTTCAAAGTTTTTTGCACGAATTTTATTGTTTGTTAAGCAATTTTGTGGTATAGTGATAATTGACAAAAAGTTATTATATTACATTACATTGTGTTATTATTTAAGAGAGAATGAAAAAACTCAAATCATAAAGCTATTGTTAAAAATGCTTTTTATTTTGGCGTTTTTTATGATTCTTATTTAGTTCTCAATGTACTGGTCAAAATATTCAAGGTTCTCAGTTACGACTGTCCAGAGCCTTAGCCCCCTCTTACAGAAAATTTGAGGGATTTTATTAAAGCAAAAAAATAATAAAAATAAAATAAGTAAAGCTATGGCTAAAAGATTTTTCTTTGCAGTTGTTGCCACCATTTTGGCACTCTGCGCAGCAGTTAGTTTCTCTTCATGTTCAGGTTCCGACCTGGATGGTGAAACTCGTGAAAAACCCATCACCGAAGAAGTAAGCACCAAGGTAGATAACACCTACCTGGAGCACAACTGGAGTGAAACAGAAAGCACTCTGATGGATTCAGTTATCTCTGTAACTGAATACACTGAGTACGAAAAGAAATCTTTGCGGGTTAAGTTGCCCGCTACAATTAGTTGGACGGTCAATGAAGCTCTTCGTGAATCCAAAAATTTCGAAGCCACAGAAATTTCTGCTGGTGAAGAAATTGAGGATTTGTATGACGCTCTGTCAAAAGCTGACACTACCGTGTTCAGCCACGACAGAGCCATTACAGAAACCTTTGAGGAAACCACCATCGAAATGTCAACACGTTGGCTGAATGGCTACGTGTACATTTCCGGTGAAAAGTCACAGCTGGCTTATGTCAGCATTGACTCAATCAAAGCGATGCCGGAAAACACTATCGTGAAGTTCCACGAGTGGGCTGATGAAGCCAATAAGATTGAACGTGATTCTTTCTATATGCCTCACAAGGCATACTACACTGAGTTTTCCCTCAGTGGAAAGAAGAGTTTCGATAAAATATTCACGGTAGCAGGCACTTTCCTCTATCAATTAGAGGAAGGTGAAGAGCCTCAGGATTCCATTCCGGAAATCCCGGAAGAGCCTCAGGATACTATTCCTGAAACTCCGGAAATTCCGGAAACTCCTCAGGATACTATTCCTGAGACACCGGAAATTCCGGAAACTCCTCAGGATACTATTCCTGAGACACCGGAAATCCCGGAAGAAGAACCGACAGTTGAGAAAGAAAGCATCGTTGATGCTAGCTTTATCACACGTTGGTTCGACATGGACGCTCAGAAGGTATATACCAAACTGAGTTGTCTATGGAACAACGGGGAAACTGAGGAAATAACCATCTGGGTGTCTATGGCATTCGGATGGAGCTTCCCAGCTGAATGGACCGCTCCAGCTCTGACGGAAGGCCCTTCAAAGTTTGAGAAGTTGAGCAAAAGTTCAGATAATCCGGAGTACACTCCGACATCTGAGACAAATGCTTCAGAATACGGCGCAGTTGCAATGCGTCGTAAAGTAACCCAAAAAACCTCTTGGGTTTACACAGACTTTGAAGAAGTTCTTACCTCTTACCATCATGAGGGCTACCTCGTGATTAACGGTAAGGACTTTCCGCTTATGGCTCCGTCAGAGAGCGTAGCTCGCGGCGGCGAAGAACAGACAACTGCAAATGAAGGTAATAACAGCCGTGAACGCAACGTCGTTACTGCTGAAATTTCTTTCAACCATCAGACCTTCCACACTGATGGTGTAGTTAATGTTATTCGCGCCAATCAAGAGGAAACTCCTGAAGAACCGGAAACTCCGGCTGTTGAGGAAACTCCGGCAGAGGAGGAAACTCCGGCTGTTGAGGAAACTCCGGCAGAGGAGGAAACTCCGGCAGAGGAGGAAACTCCGGCTGTTGAGGAAACTCCGGCAGAAGAGGAAACTCCGGCTGTTGAGGAAACTCCGGCAGAAGAGGAAACTCCGGCAGAGGAGGAAACTCCGGCTGTTGAGGAAACTCCGGCTGTGGGCGGCGGAGACAACACTCCTGTTGCCGATGAAAACACCATTCCTAGCGAATGGGGTGAAATCACCGGTATATTAGGAGTAACCCGTATCGTCGAGAACATTAATGGCAAAGATTACTGGCACACTTGTCTGGCTATCCGGACAACTAAGGGTCAGCTTCGCGTCATTGACAAAGCATGGAAGAGCGTAACAAACGCATTTATGAGCTTTAACGAAGTTTACGACGATGCTCGTATGACTTCTGGTGCTTATAAAAACGGTATTGTTTACCCTGCTATGCTTAACATCGACGGTAACGGCTGGAGTTATCTGGCTGAGACCAAGACAGGTGTTGCTTTCGCAGTCGAAATGACTGATCAGAGAGCAGTATCTGGGGGTATCAAAAACTTCACCAAGGACAACACGGCGAAGCCTACCCCATCAGTCCAGTACTCTCACAAAATTGAAACAAAGAACGGAAAGAAGATTCTGACCGTAACTTGTTTCAACGTTGACGACAAGGTAACTGATGTTTTCAGCATCAACTGCCTTGTTAAATAAGAACAAAAAAATAAAAAACAACTAAAAAATAAATAAAAAAAGAGCATTATGACACCAAAAAATTTCGCTGCAGTCACTGCAGCAGTATTCGCAGTAGTTATT
>CASFNK010000022.1 GCA_949295995.1 uncultured Pseudomonadota bacterium | reverse complement strand
AATGGATTTTGACCCGTTTACGGGTAGCAAGTAATTTTCGCCCTGTCAGACCGTCATACGCCCTTAAGGCGTTCGCTGGCACAATTAGGGTTACACCCGTTAAAGAAGAACCACCGGCTAGGCCGGTGGGTTTCTTTTTTGAAATAAAACAACTCTTGACAAAATTTACCCAAAAGACTATTTTATGAGCAAAATTATATTATTTACAAACTATTAAAAACAAAAAGTATGAAAAATTTAACAGAACAGGACATTCGTGCCGCAGTGCGGGACAAGTTCGGAAAAGAAACACCAGTGTATTTTAAATTACTGGAAGCCAAAGAGAATTTTGACTTTTTTCCTTATTATTTCATAAAAGGGAAAAAATACAAACTCTGGATTTGCTCATGTCCGGATGGCATGAAGGAATTAACAATAGTGGCAATCCCCGGCCTTGAAGGAATAAAGACCATTCCAACGGAAGTATTTGGGGATTTCACTAAGGCTCAAAACACGGCGATTTATGCCATGTATAAGGGGACTATTCCTCAAGACTATTCAGGCATTAAGTATGACTTTTGCAAAGATAAGGATGATTATCGCATCATCCGTAATTTTAACAAAGGACTTCAATTAGTACCGGCATGGTATTTGGAAAAGCGTGCCATGACACAGCTGGTGCAAAAGCAATATCCTAATAGTCTGGTAACAGCTGTGCTTCGCATCTTTGGGGCTCCCGAAGGTGAGAAAAAGTCTGCTGGGAGATATTGATTGTCAACCGTAGCCGCAAGCGTCCGGAGATCTCATATACTTATTTTGATATCGCCGCTGGGAAATTTATCAAAACGCCGTTTGAGCAAGGAATAAAAGACCGTATTCCGATTGCGCATAACAGCGGAATTATAATGATTGATAACGTCAATTTCAAAAATGACGGACAGAAACTCAGTTGGGGAATTTAATCATAAAAAAAAGTATTATGAAACAGGAAATTTTTAATGATTTGGAGGAGTTTTGGAAAAATCTCCCCAATGCCGGAGAGGTGTCAACTTTTTGGTTGGACGTAGAAAAAGAAGTACCGAACTATGTTGATGCCGTCGTCTTACAAGATGATATGTTTGACACGGTTGGTATGGCCTCAATTATGCTTTATCGCATGCGAGAGCATAATATGAAAGTGCCGGTTTTTTATTTTATCGGCGAAAAGAGTGAAAAAATGCGAACTATAGCTCTCAAGTTGGGAATAAAAAACATCAACATTCGGAGCTACAATATCCCGGAAATGAAGAATAGGATAGTATTCTTCAAGAAGGAATTGGAAGGCAAGAAGGTTGCTTTTGTTACAAGTTTGGTGCGCTATCTGCCGCTCAAGTTTGCACTTGAAAGTCTCTCCAAAAATTGTGAAATATACTTCAATGTTGCAAACGAAACTATTGAAGATGCCCTGACTTGGGTAAACTGCAATGCCGCCGCCGGAGGACTGGTTTTGTTAAATAAAATTGCCACATGGTATTTAGCCGGTGGTCTGTTGCCGGAAAGTCTTAAAGGCTATGTCCACTTAAACTTCTGGCAAAAAATGCAAATCAACTTATCGATTAAATTTCATCAACGCCGTATAGCCGTTGAAACAAATTTAATGATAAGAACCTACCAACGTCTTTTCCGAAAAAGACATTGGGCGTATTAAAATAAAGGCGTTGAGGAAACTCAACGCCTTTTTTTAGTTTTAGATATTTACGATTCCGTGAGCAAAAGCATAGATTGCCCAAATAGATAAGAGAATAAAGGCGGCAACCAAGCAGTATTCACGAGCAGAGAACAGTGGCTGATTGGGTTCAGATTCTTTTCTTGCCCAAATATAAACCGGAATACCGAGTGTTACGATAACCACAGCCATCAACAGGTAGTTCAATCCGGCGGCATAGATAAGCCACAGAGCATAGATTGAACCCAACACACTGGTAAACAATGCCGAAGAGCGTTTAACAGGCAGATTGTTTGGATATTCACCGTCTTCGCAGAGTTTCCACAAATAAGCGCAAGAGGCGAAATAGGCGGGTAAAACCATCACACCGGTAATGCTGAGCATCGTGTTCCAAGCATTATTAGAGAAATAGACGAGCAGAATAAAAATCTGCATCATGATAGAGGTAACCCAAAGAGAGACACTAGGTGAGCCGGCCTCATTTTCAATAGTGAAGGCTTTCGGAAATGTTCCGTTTTGAGCTGCGGCTTGAGGAATTTGGGCAGTAACCATAGTCCAAGCGAGCCAACTGGTCAGAACGGAAACTAAGAGTCCGATATTCATTAACCAAGCCCCCCAAGGACCGACCACTTTTTCCAAAATACCGGCGGTGGAAGGATTAGCCACGGCAGCGAGTTGTTCTTGGCTCATCAAACCGTATGGCAGTAAGGAAAGCAAAACATAAATAATCAAGCAACCGACAAATCCAAGCAAAGTAGCTTGACCGACTTCTTGAATATTTTTTGCCCGATTAGACATTACAACCGCACCCTCAATACCGATGAAAGCCCATAAAGTAACCAACATGGTTGATTTGATTTGGGTTGAAAGAGAACCGAGTTTTGCTTTTGTAGCAACGGCTTCTCCCCAGAAGTTAAAGTCAAAATGAGAGAATTTAAAAACAAACAATAAAATCAGAATGAACAAAACCAAAGGTACGATTTTCACGATTGTACCAATGGTGTTGACAATGGTTGCTTGTCTGATACCTTTGAGAACTAAGAAATTAAATCCCCAAATAATGATAGAGCCGCCAATAATGGATGCCAAATTATTTCCGCCTTGGAAGTAAGGAGGGAAGAAATAGTTCAGAGCGTCCATTGTAATGACGGCATAACCGACATTTCCGCAAACTTGGCAGAGCCAGTAAGACCAACCGATAGTGAAACCGGCAAACGGGCCGAAACCTTCGCGACTATACATATAAATACCGGTAGTTAAATCCGGTTTTGCCATAGACAGAATACTGAAAGTATTGGCAATAAAATAAATACCGATACCGGTAATCACCCAAGCCAGCAACACAGCGCCGGCCGATGCGCCGGCCGCCATATTTTGCGGCAAAGAATAAATACCGCCGCCAATCATTGAGCTGACGACAATAGCAGCCAAAGCTAAAACCCCCAAACCGTTGGGGTTCGTTTTTTGCAAAGATGAGGCGGAAGAGTTTTTATTATTAACCATAATGGATTCCTCACAAACAATAAAAAAATAAGCCTTGCCTTGCAAAGCAAGACAAGGCTGAAGTTAAAATTTAGAGCTTTTTAGGCAAAACAGGCTTAAATTTAGCCGGTTCGGCATGTTCAAAATTAAGGAAGCCGAGAGCGGTTAAGCAATAGCCGAATTGTTGAGTAATATTGATGTAATTGTGCCACATCTGGAATTCGGAATGTTGAGCCACACCACGAATGGAGAGTTCATGATTAAGAGATTTTTTGAGCCACATTTCGGCATGACCTTTAGCAATTTCATCATCAATGAAAGTGTCAAAATACTCAACATATTCAGCGGCCCAACCACCGATAAGTTCACCGTTTTTATCTTTGCCCCAGCAAACGCCCAAACCGGTAGCGATAGCTTTGTGGTCATCACGGCTGGCCCCATTACCGGCCATAATAACTTCCAAGACGGCACCATGTTTAAATTGTTTTACGATATCATCAGAAATCGGCACGATATTTCCGTAAATTTCTTTCGGTAAAACAGAAGTATAAGGAATAACATTAAAGTTTTCGATTTTTGCTTGCAGCAAAGCGGAGTCATAGCAAAAAGTTTCAAAAGGTTGCGGTGGAATACCATCATCAGCTTGTCCGGCGCCGCCGGTAATAAAAGCCATAGTCGGAAAACGAACTCCTTCAGTCATAATAAATCTCCTTATTAAAATTATTAAAATAAGCAACGACAAAGAGGTAATCTCTGAAAGAGAGATTTCAATGTTGAAATAAAAAAATAGATACATTCAAAAATATCCACAAAAGCCAAAAAATGAGAAAGATTGTTGTCATTTTGGAAGATTCGGGTTAGTTTTAGCTAGATTTAACTAAGCAAATTAAGCGCATAAGGTGAGATAAATGTTACTAAAAAACAATCTGTTGCTCATAGCAATTTCAATTTTAGCGTTAACTTCTTGCAAAGAAGAAAATAATAATTCACAAACCCAACAACAAGTTCCGGTCGTATCCGCCATAAGAGTAGAACCTCAAAATATTCCACTGACATTCGAATATGCCGCTCGAGCTCAAGGTTCTAAGGAAACCGAAGTCAGAGCAAGAGTTGGCGGCATCTTGCTAAAAAGAAATTATGTTGAGGGCTCAACGGTTCAAGAAGGAGATGTCTTGTTTGAGATAGACCCGGAACCATTTAAGGTGGCCTTAGCTCAGGCAAAAGCCTCACTGGCGCAAAACAAAGCGCAGTTAAAAGCAGCCGAAACCCAATGGGCGAGAATATCGAAATTGTTTGAACAACATGTTGTGAGTGAAAAATCGCGTGATGATGCGTTAGCAAGTTTGGATTCTTTGAGAGCCAGCACGCAATTGGCACAAGCCCAAGTAGATAAAGCAGAGTTAGATTTAGGTTATACGACGGTTCGCGCTCCCATAAGCGGCATCACCAGTATGGAAGCACAATCGGAAGGAAGTCTGATAAGCACGACGGATAATTCCAGCTTATTGACGACGATTACTCAGTTAGACCCGATTTATGTAATATTTTCCGCCTCAGAAAATGAAATTTTGTCATTAACCAATATGGTAGAAAGAGGATTGATAACCAATCCATATAATACGAAGGACATAAAAGCCAAAGTAAAATTTGGGAATGACACGGTTTATGAGCATGAAGGTGAAATAAATTTCATTAATCCGAGTATTGATGAAAGTACCGGTACGATAAAATTACGCGCTGTATTTCCTAATCCGAAGGGTAAATTACGTCCGGGGCAATTCTTAAGATTACTGATGGAGGGGATGACAAGAATTAATGCTTTAGTTGTTCCGCAAGAAGCCATTATGCAAGGTTCTGATGCCACAACGGTTTATAGGGTAAATGCTCTAGGTTTAGTTGAGAGTGTAAGCGTCCAAACCGGATTAACCACCAAAGACGGCGGCTGGATAATTGATAGAGGCTTAAATCCGGGGGATATTGTAATTACCAGCGGTGTAATGAAAGTTCGTCCTGGTATGAGCGTAAAAACGACTATTTCAGCCAATTCTGAAGTTCCTGCTGAAATAATTGAGAAAGACTAAATAAGCACTAAAACGAGGGACAGATGTTTTCAAAATTCTTTATTGAACGCCCGATATTTGCAACGGTTATTTCTTTAATTATCGTTTTGGCAGGGCTGGTTTCGATAAAAGTTCTGCCGATTGAACAATATCCGAATATTGTTCCGACGGAAATTCAAATTACGGCGACTTATCCGGGAGCCACGGCCGAAGTTTTGGCGGATACGGTAGCAGCCCCGATAGAGCAAGAGGTGAATGGGGTCAAGAATATGATTTATATGTATTCGACGGCCTCATCGCAAGGCTATTTGACGATAGGCGTTGTATTTGATATCGGAACGGATCCGGACCAAGCGACGATTGATGTTAATAATAAAGTGCAAATGGCGACACCGAAATTGCCGAGCGAAGTAACCAAACAAGGTGTAACGGTACAAGAAAAGTCGAACTCAATCTTGCAAGTTGTAACAATGCGTTCGACATCAAAACTCTATGATACGGTTTATGTTTCCAATTATGCGTTGCTAAACGTCTTGGATGAGTTGAAGCGTATTAAAGGTGTGAGTGATGCCTCACTTTTTGCATCGCAAGATTATTCCATGAGAATATGGCTAAGTCCGGATAAATTGGCAGATTATGACTTAACCCCGCAAGATGTAATAGCTGCAATACAAGAGCAAAACTCGCAATTTGCCGCCGGACAATTTGGTCAAGAACCGATGGATGAGTATGTTGCTTATACCTATACAGCCAATACCAAAGGTCGCTTGGTTGATGAAAAGGAGTTTGGAGACATCATTTTGCGTACGGATGAAAAAGCAGGTATTTTGCGTTTAAGAGATGTTGCCAGAATTGAGTTGGGTGCGCAAGATTATGGCGTTTCTTCCAAATTTAACGGAGAAGATGCGGTAGCTTTTGCGATTTATCTGCAATCGAACGCCAATGCTTTGGAAACGGCGGAAGCCGTAAAAAACAAATTGGAAGAATTATCCAAACGTTTCCCTGATGGTATTGTCTATGATATTCCGTATGATACGACGGTGTTCGTAAAAGAATCCATAAACGAGGTTGTCCACACTTTTGCCGAAGCAATTATCTTGGTTGTTTTGGTGGTTTATATCTTTTTGCAAAATATGCGTGCGACTTTGATTCCGGTTTTGGCGGTTCCGGTTTCGATTATTGGTGCTTTTGCCGGAATGTATGCCCTTGGTTTTTCCATCAACTTACTAACCTTGTTTGGTTTGATTTTAGCAATTGGTATTGTGGTTGATGATGCGATTATCGTTCTTGAAAACGTCGAGCGTATTATGGATGAGGAGGGACTATCACCGAAAGAGGCCGCTATCAAATCTATGCAGGAGGTATCGGGTCCGGTTGTTGCTGTTGCATTGGTTTTGGCATCTGTGTTTATTCCGATTGCATTTTTAGGAGGGATGACGGGTGTAATGTACAAGCAATTCTCGGTAACTATTGCCGTATCTGTTTTGATTTCGGCATTGGTTGCGTTGACTTTGACACCGTCTTTATGCGCTTTGATAATCAAACGTCGTGCTTCCAAAGCTCAAGAAAAGCAAAAATGGGCTTTTTTCAGATGGTTTGATGCATTTTTTGATAAAATAACTGAGATGTATTTATCAGCGGTAAGATTTTTCTTAGCCCAAAGAAAGACAGCCGTATTGATATATTTGGCAATGTTTGGCATCATTTTTTTGATGTTTAAGCAAATACCTGGCGGATTGGTCCCGCAAGAGGATATGGGTAATTTATTAATGGCATATGATATGCCCGCGGCCGCCTCTCTGCAAAGAACGGAGAAAATGACGGAAAAAGTTTCTGATTTACTATTGGCAAACCCCAATGTTGAGAGCTTAACGACGGTCAATGGATTTAACCTGTTGTCTGGCTCGCAAAACACTTATTCCGGCGTAAGTTTTATCACACTTACAGATTGGAATAAGCGTCAAGATAAATCACAAACAGCCGATGCCCTAACTCAAGTTTTTACGGGCTACGGAATGAGCCAACCTGAAGGAATAGGTTATTCGTTTAGTATGCCGCCGATTATGGGAATGAGTACGACCGGAGGTTTTGAGGCATACGTTCAAAATCGGGCAGGGCATAGCGCACAAGAATTGATGGCTGAAACGCAAAAACTTATAGATGCCGCTAATAAAAATCCGGCATTAAGTAATGTTCGTACCACGTTTTCTGTATCCACGCCGCAGTATCAAATCGACTTGGATAGAGAGAAAGCGCGCGTATTGAATGTTTCGATTGATGCGATTTATACGGTTATGCAATCGACTTTTGGAAATTTATATGTGAATGACTTTACCCACCAAGGGCGTAACTTCCGCGTAACGGTTCAGTCAGAAGCCAAATTCAGAAGGACGCCGGATGATTTACGTTATGTTTATGTTAAATCAAATGATGGTCAGTTAGTTCCTTTATCAACTTTGATTAAGGTAAAACGTGTAACCGGACCGGAGTTGATAAACCGCTTAAATATTTTCCCTGCAGCCAAAGTTTTGGGCGATCCGGCACCGGGCTATTCATCAGGACAAGCGATTGCGGCAATGGAAGAAGTGGCAGACCAAGTTTTGGATAAAGATTATTCTTTGTCATGGATTGGTTCAGCTTATCAAGAAAAACAAGCCGGCGGAACATCGACCCAAGCCTTTGTGTTTGGTATCATCATGGTCTTTTTGATATTGTCGGCACAATATGAAAAATGGTCATTGCCGATGGTAGTTATTTTGTCAGTTCCGTTTGCGGTTTGCGGTGCGTTAATGGCAACTCTTATGAGAGGAACGCAAAATGACTTGTATTTCCAAGTTGGCCTTGTAACTTTAATTGGCTTAGCCGCTAAAAATGCCATTTTGATTGTAGAATTTGCAATGATGCAGGTTCAATCCGGTCTAACTTATGCGCAAGCGGCGGTGGAAGCGGCCAAACTTCGTTTCCGCCCGATTGTGATGACCTCTCTGGCGTTCACGCTGGGCGTTGTGCCTTTGGCAATCAGTACGGGAGCAGGTGCCGCCAGCCGCCATGCAATCGGCACAGGTTTAATCGGCGGAATGTTGATGTCCACCTTTATTGCGACGTTGTTTATTCCGATGATGTTTGCCATTATAGGAGAAACCTTTGATGAAGAAAATATCGTCCGAAAGAAAATCAAAAAGCGCGCTATAAAGAAAGGTCGCCCGTTACTGAAAGATAAACGGAAATAAGCCAAACAAAAGCCTCTCGAAAGAGAGGTTTTTGTTTTAAGTGCTTTAGCCAAAATAAAAAACTTAGAGTAAATGTGTTTGACAAACGCTTTGTGATATGCTAAGTTATAAGAAGACATGGTTCAGTTATAACGAGGTGTATTATGAGAAAGCAGCTTGCGATAGGATTATCGTTGCTTGCGCTTACCGGTATGGGCGGCGTAAGTGAAAATAGTT
>CASFNK010000021.1 GCA_949295995.1 uncultured Pseudomonadota bacterium | reverse complement strand
TTCATAAAAAAACTCCTTTGCTTTTGTTAGACTTGTGCCAAACCGTCTAACTTACTTTAGCAAAGGAGTTTTTTATCTGTAAAGCTATAAGCTCTCCGGAACTACCGGCCTAGCCGGTAGTTTTCTTGTTACAAAAAAAGGCGGCGGAGTTGCCCGTCGCCTTTTATGGTTACAGCTTATATTCAAGGTCTGCAAAATACGGATACCATGAAACCCACTGCAACAAATTTATCGAAGCATAGGTAATTCCTCCAAAATGCTCGTTTCCTTGTTTATCCCACCAGTGGAATTTCCATGGCTCAGGTGGACATAAACGATGCCAATAGGGCTCTTTGGTATTTGCCATATCGATTATTGCCTGCGGCAATTTAATCGGATACCCTCCTTTTGCTATTTTGTGGTTGGGAAAATTCGGAGGTAAGTTGTAATATGATGAGCTATTGGCTAAAGGAAAGAAAATTTTTCCTTCTTTCCAATGTTGAGAGAGCAAAACCTTTGGGTATGGCAGAGGCGTATCGGTAAATTCAACCGTATCAAACTTGCCTTTGGAGGCATATACCGGACGAGCAATACTATCCATTATTTTTTGATTGGCTATATCTTCCAATAAGTAATACAGCAAACGCGGGATAATTTCTTCCACGCTTTGTAACTTTTGGCAGATAACAATCGGTACAGGACCACCAACCAAACCGTTTTTTGCAAACATGTCAGGATTTTTATCCGTTTCCTTAAACGAAGGATAGGCCATTCCAATATATCCCATCGCTTTGTCCTTATCTGAAATACTGGCGCGAGTATAACCTGGATAAGAGCTCATACTTCCGTAAGCATAGGCTTGATAATTATAAGTGAAAGCTTCACCCGGAAGATTTCGGGAATGATTATATAACCACAAGTTTTGAGGAATCTGACTTTTCTTGTTGGTATATTGTCTTGCCTGAGAACAAAATCTTCCTTTTTCATCCCATAAATATGTATTATTTCCAAAGGTTAACGGCTCCGGAATACTCAGCAGTGGGGGAGAAACTTTCTTTTCATCTCCCAGCAACCGTTCAAGTTCCCTTAAGACCACAAAATCTGTTATCAGCTTGTAGTAGTCTTTATCAAACGAGCCATCTTCTTTGATAAGAACATTATTGACAGCATAGTATTGCTGCCAATCCATACACAACTTCCAAATATGATACGAAACCTTTTCTCTGCTTTCTTTATCATGAAAAAACTGACATAACGGAGAATTTATTTTTTCAGCCACTTGTTTCAGATTTTCATCTCGCAAATCCATAAACCAGACAGGACCTTTGGAATAACCATATTGGTTTATGATTTCTTGAGCCAGAACTACTCCCGCTTGAGAAGGTTCCCATGGTTTTTTAAAATCTAATAATTTTTTCATAATGATATAATTTAAGTTCGACATAAAAATTAATTTTAAGTCGTAGGGATAACTGAAATTCTCCTCTTTGTCAATTTTTTTGAGGACGGACTATCTGATTTAGAAACCGATTTTGCTTATTGACAAGCAAGGTTTTTAATTTTAGCATAGCTTTGGAGTGAGAACGAAGATGACAAACAAACAAAATTCAGACCAACATTTAGCCTTGCATGACCATGATGCTCATTTGGGTAAGGTCCTAGAAGCCATGCCTATCGAGAAGTCGTTTATTCTGGCTTCAGAGGTATTTCAGCAATTGTGCGACCCTACTCGTTTGCGTATTTTATGGCTTCTTGCTCACAGCGAACAATGTGTGAATAATATTTCGGTGGCTATCAATATGAGCGCTTCTGCCGTATCACACCATTTGCGCGTGTTGCGTCAGGCCGGTTTGATTGTCAATCGTCGCGAGGGTAAAGAAATTTACTACAAACTTGCTCAAGACAGAATGGCTTCCCTTATTCACAAAATGATTGATGATGTGTTTGAGATTAGCTGTCCTTGCAATGAGGGTAAATAACTTATTTTTTCACACTTAAGGCGCGCAAAGAATTTAGAATTGCCAAAACAGAAACCCCTACGTCAGCAAATACTGCCTCCCACATAGTGGCCATTCCCATTACACCCAGCAATAAAACCAATCCCTTGATAGCAAGTGCAAAGACAATGTTTTGTCTGACAATGCGCAGCGTTTTGCGGGAGATTTTTATGGCAGAGGCAATTTTGAGCGGTTCATCGGTCATAATTACCACATCGGCAGCCTCAATGGCCGCATCAGAGCCAAGTTTTCCCATGGCAATGCCTATATCGGCGCGCGCTAAAACCGGTGCATCATTTATACCATCGCCTACAAAGACAACATTTTTATTTGGGGTTTTAGCGGCTAATAATTCTTCTAATTTTTCAACCTTTTGCGTTGGTAAAAGCTCACAATAAACTTTATCCAAACCTAATTGCTTGGCTATTTTCTCACCCGAGGCTTTGTTGTCACCGGTCAACATAACGGTTTTGTGAACATTAGCTGACTTGAGGGCTGAAATGGCTTGTGCCGAATCTAACTTGACCTCATCAGAGATTTTTATCCAGCCTTTATATTTTCCATCTACCGCCAAGTTAATAATGGTGCCATCGCCGTCGCCTGCATGGCTTTGCGTTCCTAAGTTGGTCATTAAACGAGTGTTTCCTAAGTGAACCAAAACACCGTTGATTTCGGCACAAACACCTCGACCGGCAATCTCCTGATAATTAGAAATTCTGGACGTATCAATCGGGCGGGCATAGGCTTGGCGAATTGATTGGGATATCGGATGATTGGAATAAGCATCGGCATAAGCGGCTAATTCCAGAACCTCAGAGGTTGGGAAATCATTCCCTTCTACTTTCACAACCGAAAATGTGCCTTTGGTTAACGTTCCGGTTTTATCAAAAACAACGACCTCGGTTTCACTCAAGGCTTGCAGATAGTTACTGCCTTTAACCAATATTCCTTGCTTTGAGGCCGCTCCTATTCCGCCAAAAAAGCTCAACGGAACAGAAATTACCAAAGCGCAAGGACAAGATATAACCAAAAATGTGAGCGCTCTATATATCCAGCTCGAAAAAGTGGCATCTGCCATAATCAAAGGCGGAATAACGGCAATTATAAGCGCAGATAAGACAACTATCGGCGTGTACCAACGGGCAAATTTGGTGATAAATTGTTCAACCTTGGCCTTGTTGGAAGCGGCATTTTCAACCAAATCTAAAATTTTTGCAACCGTTGACTCACCATATTCTTTGGATACTTGAATTTTAAGAACACCCGTTAAATTAATGCACCCACTTAAAACATCACTGTCCTTTTCTACCTCTCTTGGCAGGCTCTCTCCGGTCAGAGATGAGGTATCAAGCGATGATGTACCTTCAATGACTTTGCCATCAAGCGGAATTTTCTCTCCTGGTTTTACCAATATATAGTCCCCGACATTAACCTCCTCGGGAGAGACTTGTCTGGTTTGTTCTCCGTCGCATAAGTTGGCATAATCGGGACGAATATTCATCAGGCTTGAAATTGATTTTCGCGATTTGGCAACGGCATACTTTTGAAAATATTCGCCGATTTGATAAAAGAGCATAACCGCAACCGCTTCAGAATATTCGCCTAAACCAATGGCTCCAAGAGTGGCAACAGTCATTAAAAAGTTTTCGTCAAAGACTTGCCCATAAACGATATTCTTCGCCGCCTTGGCAATAATCTCCCAGCCCACAAGAAAATATGACAGCCCCCAAAAAGTTAATTGGGCATAGCTTGGTAAAGGAAGTATCATTCCCAATATAAATAAAATGGCGGAGATAATTATTTTTATCAGGCGGCGTTTTTGTTTCATACCCAGCTCCTTATTTAATCCTTTAGTGAGACATCAGAATCGACTTTTTTAATGACTTTTTTAACTTCTTGCAAAACTTCGCTAAAGTGTTCTTCAGGAGCTTCCAGAACCAATTTTTGACTCATGAAAGAAACCGAGGCGCTAATAACATGCTCTAAAGACTGAATTGCTTGTTCGATTTTGGCGGCGCAATTAGCGCAATCCAAATCTTCTAACTGATAGTTTTTCTTCATGACAACCTCATTTCAATGATTGTTTAATTGTTTATATGTTTAGTTATAACATTATTTCTCACCTCTGTCAAGGAGTCTTATTTTAAATTGCATTTTACCCTATCTTTTGATATAATTTTATTTAGAGGTTTCAAAAGGTTTGGTTTGGGCTGCTTATTTTATAAGGAGTAAATGCGGGTATGTGCAAATAAAAATGCGCTACCCGTTTTTTATTAGAATTGTCTGTTATTAACCACGAATGTTTTATCTTTTGGCTTGACTTTTGAGATAAAGCTCTTGATATTAAAGAAAATATAATTGAGATAATTATAACCTTTTCTTATGTATTGGAATGAGCGATATGTTGAAACGTTGGACGGCTCTGGGCTGTGGTTTGGTATTGTTGGGCGTAATCGGCGGCGGATATTACTTTTATAAAAACAAGAATTTGGTTATAACTGCTGAGAATTCTGAAGTTAACACTCAGACTCGGGAAGGTGAGCCTTTTGGCGCTGATGTGCTTCTTAATAAAGCCATTAGACTTTCAAAAAAAGATTATCAAGCTCCTGAAAATAATCTTCCGCAAGGACTTAAAGATTTAAACTACGACCAACACCGCGATATTCGTTTTGTAAGAGAAAACGGTCCTTGGTACGGGAAGCGTTTGCCTTTTGAAATGCAATTCTTTCATTTAGGCTCTATTTTCCAAGTGCCGGTTCCTATTAATGAGGTGGTAAACGGGGTTGCTAAACCTATCAACTATTCTCCTAAGTTTTTTAATTACGGTAAAAATAATCTTAATATTACTGATAATCATTTGGGATATGCCGGTTTTCGCTTGCATTATCCTTTGAACTCTCCGACTTATTATGATGAGTTGGTCTCGTTCTTGGGCGCTAGTTATTTCAGAGGACTCGGTAAAAGACAAAAATACGGTCTTTCCGCTCGTGGCCTTGCAATCGATACTGCCGTACAAACTGGTGAAGAGTTTCCGATTTTCAGAGAATTTTGGCTGCAACGCCCCAAGAGAGGCGACAAATCCGTTACTGTGAATGCCTTGCTTGACAGCCCTAGTATCGTCGGGGCTTATACCTTTATCATTACCCCCGGAAAACAAACAATTATGGATGTTGATGCCGTGCTTATTCCTAGAAAGAAAATTAACAAAATCGGTATTGCACCCCTAACCTCAATGTTCTTATTCGGCGAAAACACAAAGAATCGTTTTGACGACCATAGACCCGAAGTGCATGACAGCGACGGTTTGCTCATTTGGAACGGTAATGATGAAGTTTTGTGGCGCCCCTTAGATAACTCCAAATATTTACGCATCAGCTCATTTTTGGATAACAATCCCAAAGGTTTTGGTTTGATGCAAAGAGACAGGAATCCTGAACATTACCTCGATTTTGAAGCTGATTATCAATTGCGCCCGAGTGCTTGGGTTGAACCTAAGGGAAACTGGGGCAAAGGTATGGTCCAACTGGTGGAAATTCCATCCATTCAGGAAATTCATGACAATATTGTTGCTTATTGGGTACCAGAAGAAGAAGTTGAACCAGGAAAACCTCTGCAATACAATTATCGGCTTTATTGGAGCAACACTATTCCTGTTGACACAAAGCTGGCTAAAGTTACCTCTACTTATACAGGTATCGGCGGCGTGTCAGGTATGCTCGAAACCAACAAACGTAAATTTGTGGTCGATTTTGATTTGCCGGGAAAAGCTAAACAAATCAGGCAAGACATTAAAGGAGGTAAAATCGTTCCTGAAGTCTCTACAACCGAAGGGAAAATTATCGGAACTTACCTGGTCTATAATCCGGTTACTGGCGGAGCTACGGTTTATGCTGATTTTGAACCCAATGACAAAACCGCCGAACTACGTATCCTGCTGAAAAAAGACGGAAAAACAATTTCCGAAACATGGAGCTACCAATGGTTACCATAAAAATTCAAAGTATTGATGATATTATTGCCGCATATTTGAAAGGGCTCGGTTTTACTGATAAGGATGCCAGTAAAATTGTTCCTTGGTTCAGAGAAAAAATTTCTCTTTCTCAAGAAAACGGCGACAAAGTTATTAGGGAACTCGATAAGATTGTATTATCCTCAGCAAAAAAAATATTTAATGACAGCGTGCTTGATGATGAACAATTGGTGGCTTTGTTTAAATTTTGCTTCCTACAAGCTAATGGCGCGCAAAAGTGGGGCGATAAAATCTTTACTCTCAGAGACAGAGAAGAAATAATATCTCTTGCCTTACGCCAAGAAGTCATTCATGTGGCTCCTAACTACGTCTTCTCACAGATGAAGCCACAAGAAATTACCATTCCCCACCCTTCAAACCTTTTGAAAAAAATATTTAAACATAATAAAAGCTAAAAATCATGCGTGAACCTTCTTTCCCTAACATTTATAACCTCAACCCCAAACGTATTCGCAATCGGCGGATTAAAGTTTTTGGCTTAATGATACTTTCAACTTTGCTGGCCACGTTAAAATGGGTGAGCGTCATTCCTACCGATTCACTGCTTATCACAAAAATTTTGATGATTGGCTTGTTTATTTTGACCTTTGCGTGGATTGCCTTGTTTTTCTGGTCTAGTATTTTTGGCTTTTTTGAATTGTTGGCAAAACGTAAAGTTCCGGGAATTATTTGGGTGCCCGAACATACACTATTAAAAAAACGTACGGCTATTTTAATGCCGGTTTACAATGAATCCCCGCAAAGCGTGTTTGCCAATCTTTTAGCAATTGCACATGATCTGAAAAATACCGGACAGGCATCCGCTTTTGATATTTTTGTGTTAAGCGATACAACCGATCCAAAAGTTTGGGTGGAAGAAGAACATACTTGGCTTGAAACCCAAAAATTAATGCCTCAAGAAATTCATCTTTACTATCGGCGCAGAGTGAAAAATACCGCTCGCAAAAGCGGTAATATTGAAGATTTCTGCAACAAGTGGGGTAAAGCCTATGAAAATATGCTGGTGTTAGATGCCGATAGCCTCATGTGCGGTGCAACAATCGTTCGTATGGCGCAGCTCATGGAAGCAAACCAAAGTGCCGGTATTATTCAAGCCCCTCCTATGACTGTTAACAAAAATTCTCTTTTTGCCAGAATGCAACAATTTGCCGGTAAAGTGTATGGTCCGATTGTTTCTGCCGGTCTTGCCTATTGGCAAGTCGGAGACAGTAACTACTGGGGACATAATGCAATTATTCGTACAAGTGCTTTTATTCAATGTTGCGGGTTACCCGTATTGCCGGGGAAAGCTCCGTTCGGCGGACATATTTTAAGCCATGACTTTGTTGAGGCCGCACTTATTCGCCGTGGTGGTTGGTCGGCTTGGTTGCTCCCTGAGCTCAAAGGCTCTTATGAAGAATGCCCTCCAACCATGATTGACTTTGCCGCGCGCGACAGACGTTGGTGTCAGGGAAATATGCAACATCTTAAAATTCTCATCTCAAAAGGATTGCACCCCGTCAGCCGCGTTCACTTTACAATCGGGGTTATGTCTTATTTGTCTTCTCCTATTTGGCTCTGCTTTTTGTTGGTCGGTCTTATGATTGCTTTGGGCAGAGAATTCTTTCCTCCGGTATATTTCCCCGAAGTCAGAACTCTATTCCCGACATGGCCGATTTTTGATAAAATTGGCACTATCGCCTTATTTGTACTCTCAATGTTTATGCTGATTTTCCCTAAGTTTTTGGGATTGATTATTTATCTGATTAAATATCGCACCAAAGGTAAAAAAGTTCAATCTCAAACTAAAGGAGCTATTAAAAGCGTCTTGGTGGAAATTATTTTCAGCGCGCTCCAAGCCCCAATTATGATGATGTTCCAAAGTAAATTTGTGTTTGATATTTTCACCGGACATTCTGTAAGCTGGAACACTCAAAACAGAGATGATGACGGTACATCTTTTAAAGATGCCTTCAGTCGGCATATTTGGCACACAATTCTCGGTATTATTACCACAATCGTGGTGGTGATGTATGCAAAACCTCTCTTTTGGTGGATGTTGCCGATTACGGTTGGTCTGATGTTTTCCATTCCGATTTCTATGTTTACCTCGCTGGAAAATACCGGATTATGGTTCAAAAAGCATAGCTACTTCGTAATCCCCGAAGAGACAAATGTACCTGACATTATTGTTCAGGCTAAAAAATTTAAAGATATTTTGGTTCAAAATAAATCTGCCGACAAAGGCGTGATTTTACTTGTCAAAAATGGCAAAATGAACGCTTTGCATATCTTAATGCTGCCAATCAACGGCCCTGTTCCTGATTTTAAGCAAACAGATTTATCCAAAGCACAAATAAAATTAGAAAACTTTATCAATCACGAAATGGAACCGGACTTCACCAAAGATGAAGAAATTGCTTTGCTTTATAATGTTGATATTTTAAGTAACGCTAGAGTAGCTTGGTGTTTAAGTCATTAATTTTTAGCAAAGCCTCGGCAACGGGAATATCTGCCGGTGAAAAAGTAAAATCTTTGAGGTCTTGAACTTCAACCCAACGAGCTTGCTCGTGCTCAAATAAATCAGGTATTTGCAAAGACGGACAAGTGGCAAAATAAACCTCTAACTTGAAACTGCCAAAGCTATAGTCATATTCACTTTCCATAAAAAATTTGCCAACGCGGATTTCCATATTGAATTCTTCTAAAATCTCACGGTGCAAACATTCTGGGGCTGTTTCTCCAACTTCAATCTTTCCTCCGGGGAACTCCCAAAAATAGGCTAAATCTTTGCCCCTTTTCCGTTGGGCTATTAAAATTTTATTATCACAAACGATTATTCCTGCCGCTACTCTTTTCATATCTTTCTCCTTGGTTCCTAATTTATCACGTATGCTTTTTTTCGCAACAGCTATCTTAAAAGCACAAAGAAATGCTTAAAAAAAATAACCTAAACGGTTTAAAAGACGCTTTCAGCATTAAATAAAAATTTTGGAAACTTCTTAAACGGCTGAATAGAAATATTCAACCTTTTTTATCTTTTTTTTAAACCTCTTGGCATATTATATCTTCATTCATCACAAGAATAGAGAAATTTTATGAAACTCTTTCTAAAATTAGAACATTTTAAAACTCTTATTTCGCCCTTGAGTGCTTTTTTTGCAGGAACGGCTTTAACTTGTTGTGCATACGCCCTCCTTACCTCCTTTTTATCTTTAACTTTGGCACAACATCAGGTTTCAACCTCAATAGCTGGCCTTGTGTTGGCAATGTATTATGTCGGCTATGTATTAGCGGCAGAAAGTGCTTTTCATATCATTAACAAAGTGGGGCATATCAGAGCTTTTTCCAGTTATATTTCTGTTTTTTCGGCCTTGGCTTTAGGACATTATTTTTCTTACAATCCACTTATTTGGGGAGTATTGCGCTTATTGGAGGGATATTGCCTCGGCTCGGCCATGATGTGTTTGGAAAGTTGGCTCAATACGCGCGCCAATAATTCTAATCGTGGCACTTTAATGTCGCTTTATATGATTACAACTTATCTTGGGTCATCTTTAGGTCAAATACTACTCAATATTCCGACTTCTTCGGGCGTTACAATTTATATTATCGTTTCGGTGATTTTTTCTTTGGCTCTTGTTCCGGTTTCGCTCACGGCTTTACCGGCTCCCGATATTTCCGTGTATCAATCAATGTCATTAAAACGACTCTATAAAGTTAGCCCTGAGGGATTTATCGGCTGTATTGTCAGCGGCGTATTCGTCGGCGTATTTTATATCTTGGGACCAATGTATTGCACCTATAAGGGACTTTCGACCGAACTTACATCTATCTTTATGTTTTGTGGTGTTTTGGGCGGAATGACGGCGCAACTTCCTCTCGGAAAACTCTCCGATATGATGGATAGGCGCTTTGTAATGATGTGGATTTGCTGTGGTTTATTCTTTATTGCACCTTGGATTAATTTTTGGCTTGAGAACAGCAAAATTGCTTTGGGGCTTTCGGCTTTTGCCTTAGGATGCGGTACTTTTGCTTTGTATCCGATTTGTGTGTCTCACGTTAACGATAAAATTGCCGATGCGGAACGCGTTCGTGCCAGCGGATTGCTCATTTTGTTGCAAAGTTTGGGAATGATTGGAGGTCCGATTTTAGTGTCAGCCCTGATTGAGCTCTGGGGACCGATTTGCTTTGTCTTGGCTTATTCGATTTTTGGCGGCGGATTTGTATTGTTCGTCTTCCACTTTATTACCTTTAAACCCAATGTTCATTATCTAAAAGTTACACCAACTCATCCGATGCCGGCGGCTTTAACATACGTATTTCACGAAATTTCAAAAAAAGTTTCTTTGGTTGACAAAGCCAAATCTTTGTTGCAAAACAAAAAGCATTAAATAACACTATTTGAGGATAGATATGTTGCATTTTCAAAAAATTACTTCTTCTTTACAAAAATTCGTACTCCCTTTGACAGCCCTGCTTGCGGCAACTATGTTTATTTGCGGCGGATATGCCGCCCTGGGCTCGGTATTTGCTCTTAAACTCACTCAATTAAATACCCCTACACAAATTTCCGGTATCATCTTGTCTATGTATTATTTGGGATGCGTGGTTGCGACTTTTAATGCTTCTAAAGTTATTAATAAAGTCGGACATATCAGAGCTTTCGGGGTGTTTGCATCCATGTTGTCTGTCTTCGTGCTTGTTCATTCCTTTTCAACAAATCTTTACTATTGGGCAATACTTCGCTTTTTAGAAGGATACTGTATCGGTGGAACATCTTTGTGTTTGGAAAGTTGGCTTAACTCAAAAGCCACAAATGCAAACAGAGGCTTGGTGGTGTCTTTTTACATGGTAACATCTTACCTTGGTGCGGCTTGCGGACAGTTATTGCTTTCGGTACCCGATACTTCAGGTATGCTTATGTATATCATTATTTCCATTATCTTCTCTTTGGCTATGATTCCGATTTCTTTAACCAAGCTCTCGGCTCCGACAATCGAAACTCATGCGAATATGCCTATTAAACGTGCTTATGAAGTTTCTCCGGTCGGTTTTATTTGCTGTATTGCCAGCGGTGTTTTGGTCGGTACTTTCTATATGTTGGGTACTATTTATGCAACATCCCTCGGTCTAAATTTAAAAGAAGTTTCTTTATTCATGTTTTGGGGTGTTATGGGTGGTATGTCCGCGCAAATTCCTTTCGGAAGATTGTCTGATAAAATGGACAGGCGTTATGTGCTTATCGGTATCTCTATTATGTTGATTGTCGTCGCTCCTTTGGCAAACTTTTTGATTACACAGGGGGGAACAGCTTTAATTATTTCTACAATTCTTATCGGTTCGGGAACTTTTACTCTTTATCCGATTTCAGTTTCGCACGTTAATGATTTGGTGAGAGATGATGAACGTGTCGCCGCTAGCGGAATGCTCATTTTAAGCCAACATATAGGTCTCGTGCTCGGTCCGATTTTGGTTTCGGCCGGCATGCAAGTTTTGGGCAACTGGTTCTTTATTGCCTCATTTGCTCTTATTCCCGCTCTGTTTGTCCTCTTTACCATCAGACATATTAAGAAAAAACCAGATATTAACTATCTCTCTGTTACGCCGACACAACCTATTCCTACGGTGCCGACTAATGAATTTAATAATCTGGCTAGCGACGATGATAAATAAAAAAGAGCTCTGTTTTTACGGAGCTCTTTTGTTGACTTAATTTAACTTAGCAAGCGCTTCTTTTAGGCGGCGCAAAGTTTCGTCCTTACCTAAAATTACGGCAATTTCGGTGGCACCGCCCGGAGTGGTTTCTTTGCCGCTTAGAGCAATGCGGACCGGATACAAAATTTGTCCGTTCTTCAAGCCTTTGTCTTGAGCTAGAGTTTTAAGCGTTTCAAACAAGGCTTCGTTACTCCAGTTCGTTTGCTTTTCTAACGCTTCAATCGCATAAGAGAGAGCTTGTTTGGCAACCTCAGCATCTGACTTCATTTTCTTATTATTATAAAGTTCAGGAGAAAAGTCTAAGACATTTTCAACAAAGTCAATTTGTGCCGGAATATCGTTTAGAACCTCAATACGAGATTGGAGAACACGGCTTAATTCTTCCTCATTGACCGAACGGGTCAAAGTTTGAGCATAAAAAGGTTGTGCCAACTTGTGAAACTCATCAAAAGGCAAAGCTCGAATGTAGCAACCGTTCATCCAGGTCAACTTGGCTATATCAAAAATTGCCGGAGATTTGTTGAGACGTTCTGCCGTAAAGGTTTGTTTGAGCTCACTTAAAGAAAAGATTTCTTGATCGGTTCCGGGGTTCCAACCCAGCAAGGCAATGTAGTTCAAGATGGCTTCAGGCAGATAGCCTTTGGCAACCAAGTCTTGGAAAGAGGCATCACCATTGCGTTTGCTTAACTTGTGTTGCGCATCTTTCATTACTTGCGGGACGTGGACATAAATCGGCGGCGTCCAACCAAAAGATTCATAAATCAGATTATATTTTGGGGTGGAAGAGATATACTCATTGCCGCGAACGACGTGTGTAATTGCCATTAAATGGTCATCAACCACATTGGCAAAGTTGTAGGTCGGGAAACCATCCGATTTTAACAATACGCCTTCATCCAAGTCATCATAATCAATCTCGATATCACCATAGACGACATCGTGGAATTTGGATTTTCCGGTTTTGTTAATGGTTTGGCGGACAACATATTTTTCACCATTGGCAATGCGAGCTTTGGCTTCTTCCAAAGAAAGGTGTTTGCAGGGGTCTTGGAACTTCGTCGGAACGGCGTTTTCCTCATCGGCATCATCATTTTCTTGCTGAGCACAAAAACAATAGTGTGCACCGCCCAATTCAACCAATTTGTGGGCATATTCGGCATAGATGGGTTTACGTTCAGACTGAACATAAGGGCCATAATTACCGCAGATATCGGGTCCTTCATCCCAATTCATGCCAACGCGTTTGAGGGTGGCATAGATGATTTCCGTTGCTCCTTCAACGTAGCGTTTTTGGTCGGTATCTTCAATACGCAAAATAAAATCGCCATTGTTGGCTTTGGCTATCAAATATTCATAAAGAGCCGTACGAAGATTGCCAATGTGCATATATCCGGTCGGGCTCGGAGCAAAACGGGTACGAGTTTTCATTTTTACACCTTTTATTTTATTTCAACATTGTTCTCAACATAACTCAAAAAAATTTTTTCGCAAGAGGACTTTAACGATTTTCTTCTTTAATCCGCCGCTTTGTGGATTAGAACCTTGGCTGCGGCGCGAGCGGCATCAGTGATAACTTCTCCGGCCAGCATACGGGCGATTTCTTCGGATTTTTCCTCTAAACTTAATTCGCGAACCGAGGTGGTGGTAATGTTATCAATCGTTTTCTTTTCGACCTTAAAGTGGTTGTCTCCTTGGGCGGCGACTTGCGGAGAGTGGGTTACCACCATTACCTGAACATCTTTGGCAAGGCGAGACAATCTCTCTCCGACGGCTTGGGCGGTTGCGCCACCGACACCGGCATCAACCTCATCAAAAATCATGGTGCCGACGCTTGAGCTCTGCGCCAAATTTACTTTTAGAGCCAGCATAAATCTTGCCAGCTCACCACCTGAGGCGATTTTGTTAAGCGGTCCTTGCGGTGAATTGGGGTTGGTGGCAACACTAAATGCGACCGTATTAAAGCCTTTTTCGCCCCACTGAGCTTCGGCAACCTTGTCAACTAAAGTGATAAATTTGGCTTTTTCCATCTTTAGAGGCGGAAGTTCGGCCATCACTTTACGGTCAAGCTCTAAAGCCGTAGCTTGGCGAGCCAAGCTCAGCTCTTGGGCGGCTTTAACATATTCCAACTTGGCTTTTTCTTCGGCTTGACGGAGTTGGTTTAGTCCCTCCTCTCCATGCTCAATGCTTGCTAATTGGGATTGGAAATTTTGCAGAGTTCCTTCTAACTCATCCACCGTAACATTGTGTTTGCGAGCAAGGCCGCGCAGGGCATACAAACGCTCTTCAATATTTTCGAGTTCTTGCTGATTAAGGCTGACGTTTTGGGAATTTTCTTCCAATTCGTTCAGCACTTCAGAAATATCTATGAGAGCTTGGTCAAGCATATCAATAATTGATTGGTATTTACCATCAACCAAGGTATTGACCTTGTCCATTGCCGATTGCGCCGAGCGGATAGCTCCTTGGACGTCAGCTCCCTCGCTTAGAGCACCATAGGCATAGTTTAGACCGGAGATGATTTTTTCGGCGTTCATCATCTCAAGGCGCTTTTTGCTTAATTCTTCCTCTTCGCCAAGGTGTGGGTCTAGTTTTTGCAATTCTTCTACCCAATGGCGCAAATTTTCTTCATCAGTTTTGGCTTTTGTGATGTTTTCTTCGGCCTGCGTGCGTACCGATTTAGCGGATTTATAATTTGCAAAGGCTTGTTTGGTGTTATCCAGCAAGTTTTTATAATTGCCGTAAGAATCTAAAATATCCAGGTGATTGGCCGGATTGAGCAAGCCTTGGTTATCAAACTGACCATGAACCTCAACCAAATATTTGCCGATTTCTTTGAGCAATTTAGCGCTTATGGCTTGGTCGTTGACAAAGATTTTGCCCTTGCCGTCGCGGTTGAGGCTTCTTTTGATTTGGAGTTCATCTTCAGCCTCAATCTCATATTCATCAAGCAAGTTTTTGAGCTCGGGATTTGCTTTGTCCATGTGAAAAGTTGCCATAACGCTTAATTTATCCTCGCCTTGGCGGATGAGTGAGGTTTCGGCACGGCTGCCTAACACTAAGCCTAAAGAATCCAACAAAATAGATTTACCGGCTCCGGTTTCACCCGTTAACACACTTAAGCCGGACTTAAAGTCTAAGTCCAGCTTGTCAATTAACACAACATTGCGGATGGATAGAAAGTCCAGCATTTTAATTTTTTATCCTTTCGCTCCGACAATGCGGGCGGCTTCTTTGGTCCATTTGCTCTTGGGATAGTTATATTCCAAAACTTTGTAGGCTTTAAGAGCCTCATCATTTAAGCCCAGAATCGTGTACATCTCAACTTGGCGGTAGAGTGCCTCTTCAATATGGGTGGTGGTTTGATAGTGGTTCACCACGTTTGAAAAACGATTTAAGGCCGAGAGGTAGTTCTTTTGCGAAAGATAATAACGTCCGACTTCCATTTCTTTGCCGGCCAAGTGGTCGTTGGTGAGGGCTATTTTCATTGAGGCGTCTTTGGCATAAGCGGTGCCGGGGAAGCGAATAATCACCTGCTCTAAGGCCGTCATGGCTTTGGCGGTGTTGCTTTGGTCTTTGGTAACCTCGGTGATTTGGTCATAATAGCAAATCGCTCTCATATAATAAGCATAAGCGATATCCTTATTGCCGGGGTGGTATTTGATAAAGCGGTCTAAACTGATGATGGCGTCGTCATAGTCTTTATCTTTGTAATAAGCATAAGCCCCCATTAATTTGGCTTTGACCGCCCATTTGGAATAAGGATGCTCTAATTCCAATTTTTCAAAAGTCTCGGCGGCTTTTTTGTATGAAGTTTGTTGCAAATAGTCATAGGCTTGATTGTATAAATATTCGGCAGACGGGTTTAGCGGTTCTTCCTTTGAGGTCGAACAAGCCGAAAGCAAAAATAACGCAAAGCCAAATACAAAGATTTTCTTGATTGGGAACATTTTATTTCTCCACAATTTCATAATTGGAACTATCGGCAAAAAGTTGTTTTAAAAGCTCGTTGTTGTGGTAGTGTCCGCTTTTTTGGGCGGTTAATTTGCCCAAAATGGGATAGCCTGAGGTATACATATCGCCAACGGCATCTAAGGTTTTGTGGTTGACACATTCATTATCAACTCTAAAGCCCTCCGGGTTGAGCAAGGTTTCCCCATCCAAAACAACGGCGTTTTCAAGACTTCCGCCTTTAATCAGCCCAATGGAGCGCAAGTAATCCACTTGATATTTTTCACAAAAAGTACGGCAAGGTGCAATTTTTTGAGCAAAGGTGTCTTGAGTTATCGGAGCATCAAAAGTTTGATGTCCGACGATTTTTGAGGGGAACTCAATTTCAAAATGAATGGCAAAATCCTCGCTTGGCTCTAAGACAACGGAGCCGCCTTTTCCATCCTCAAACTTAATCGTCTTTTTAACACGGAGGTATTTTCTTTTGGCGTTTTGCTCTTGGAGTTCGGCTTGAGATAAAATCTCATAAAAAGGCAAGGCACTGCCGTCCATAATCGGCAATTCCTGATTATCGACCTCGATTAAAGCATTATCAATACCCAAGATATATAACGCGGCCATAAGATGCTCAATCGTGCTGACCACTGCCCCTTGAGAACTGCTCAGGCAAGTGCAGTTGCGCGTGTCAACCACATTGGAATAAAGCACCGGAACGGTTGGTTTGCCGTCCATATCACTCCTGCAAAAGACGATACCGCTGTTAATTGGCGCCGGATTAAGCGTTAACTTGGTTTTGCAGCCGGAGTGCAGACCTATTCCTTCAATGGAGACGGCGTGTTTTAGAGTATGTTGCATCTTTGGTCCTTTCAAAAAAATTCGGCAGGCAGTCTGTAAGCCGGGTTCTGTCCCCGAAAAACGGGGGATAGCTATTCATCTTGGCACTTTGTCGCCAAAGTGCTCGTCGCGACCTACCTCTGGAGTGGATTGGAAACCCTCCATAAACCGTAAAAAATTACGGCTCTCCTAACTTGGTCTTGCTTCGAACAGGGTTTACCTTGACCGAATGACATTACTGCCCTCGCGGTGAGCTCTTACCTCACCTTTTCAACCTTACCGAAAAAATTTTTCGGCGGTAATTTTCTGTGGCACTTTCCCTTGGATTGCTCCAGCCAGACGTTATCTGGTATTCTGTTTCCTTGAAGCCCGGACTTTCCTCACTCATGGATTTTCCTTTCCTGAGCGCAGCTATCCGACCACCTGCGTTTTGTAGGTTAAACGTTCGCTCCCATTTTTGCAAGGGTTTTATGCAGTTTTTGCTAAGTTTGTATCAAAAAAAAGAGTGCCCTTTGAGGAGCACTCTCTTTTTGTTTTAGACATCTTATGCCAGTTTTTGCCACAAGATGAGTGGGAACGGGCATTCGATGTAATCTGTTTTTGGGACGGCCTCCAGCGTGAGGTGTTGTCCCTCTGTAATCTCGGGAGTTTGAAGCCAGCTTTCCGGCAATGGGTTGGCCGGCAAGAAGAGCTTTAATTTCTGATGACTACCCTTGGCCGTATCATCACCGTTAAAAACAGTGTAGTTACAACCATAGACATCTGACGGGTCAGTGATGTTTATCATGGCTTTTGCCAAGAATTCAAATCCTTCCCAGAGGACACCGAAGATATTCTCTGTGGTGAAAGTCCAAGTCTGAATTTCTTCTTTAGGTTTCCACAATTGGTACCCTTCCGGCGTTGTCTCGGCATAAAAGTACAATTTTTTGAGTTTTTTCAACTTCATTTTGTACGTTTCGCCGTGGTAGGCATTTTGTACCACGGTTTCGCCTTCCGAAACAACAGCCTCATGCTCTTTGACGCCATTGATGACTGACCTTACACAGTCTCCTACTTGTGCGTCAAGCACGTAAATCGGCTCGACTTTCTTTGCCAAATAGTAGCCATGCACTCTTTTGCAGACTTCTCCATATTTGGCATAGTCTACAAATTTGTAGGCTACACCCATCTCATTCCACAAAGTTTGTGGAAAGTCGATGAGTTGTCCGGCAAAGTAAGCCTCTGCCTTAAACGTTTCATCTGGCTGTTTGCGGGCGACAATGTAACCGCAACCAGCCTCTACAGCCTTCAGAGCCACTTCAGCTTCGTCTTTTTCCTTTGTTTGAATAAAAGAGCGGCCTTCGGCATCCGTGAAGATGCTGTTAGGCACGAATACCGGCATTAACTGAGGTTTGCCGTTTTTGATACAGATGACTGTATCAATGTTTGTGCCATAGACGAGCAAGTTGTCGTTGTCGCTGTTTTCTTCGTCGTTGTTAACTCTGCTAAAAATTTCACCCTCTTCGGTCATAACCTTCAAACCGAAACCGGTACTAAGCACCGGGAATTTTTTAATTTCCATAATTCTTAAAATGGGCTTAAAGTTTCTTCTTCACAAGTGCCCAATTTGCAAAGAAGTTTTTTAATAATAATAAAAAGTATGGAAGATATATACCACAAAATTTACGGTTCGTAAATAGACAAAATTGAGTCCAAAGCAAAATTTAAACAAGGCTAAAAAATTTTTCAAAATATCCCCATATTTTTTATTTTTCTGCAAGTCAAAGCCTGCAAGGGATTGGCGCGAATCGCTCTAAATATTACCAGAACATTAATAGAACAGTTAATAAAATACTAAAAATTCCCATTGATTCCCATAAATTCCCATGATATACCATAAACATTAGGGCAATTTATGGTTAATCTGGAGTCAAAAAGTTGAGCAAAACTTTTCTGTTTATGGACACAGTGGTAAACAAGGTCGATAGCAAAGGCCGTGTTTCCTTGCCGTCAGATTACCGCTCAATTGTTAAAGAATTATCAACCGAGATTGTTTGCTACCGCAGTTTGACCTCGCCTTGTATTGAAGGCTGTCCCGAAGAGCTTTTGGAAAAATTAGCCTCCGATATGGAAAACAGCCTCGACTTTTTCTCCCAAGAACAAGATGATTTGACCAATTTAATTTTCGGTGATGCCAAAAGATTTGCTTTTGACAGCACAGGACGTATTGTCTTGACCGAAAAGCTCCTGAAACACGCCGAAATTACCGACACGGCTGTTTTTGTCGGTAAAGGTCGCAAGTTCCAGATTTGGAACCCTGAAAACTGGGCAAAAGAAGAAGCACGCATTCGTGCCGAAGTATTGAAAAAACGTCCGTCTCTCAAACTTCCCGCAGGAGCACAAGCATGATGCAAAAAGCCAAACATATTCCGGTTATGCTCCAAGAGGTGCTTGAATATCTCAACCCGCAAGACGGCGAAGTTTATGTTGACGCCACCTTCGGCAACGGCGGATACAGCGAAGCTATTCTTAAATCAGCCAACTGCAAAGTGATTGCCATTGACCGCGACCCGACGGTTTTGCCAAGAGTTAAAGAACTCAAAGACGCCTTTGGCGAGAGATTTGATTTTTGCCAAGGAACATTCGGCTCCATCAAAGAACTCATCAACCAAGGGATTAACGGTGTGGTGTTTGATATCGGTGTCTCCTCTATGCAACTGGATCAAGCCGAACGTGGCTTCTCTTTTGCAAAAGATGCTCCTTTGGACATGAGAATGTCTTGCGTGGGCGAAACGGCTGCCGATATCGTCAATAACACCTCAGAAAAAGATTTGGCTGATTTGATTTATAAATATGGTGAAGAACGCAAATCTCGCCAAATTGCCGCTAAAATTGTGGAATATCGCAAAAAACAAGCAATTTCCACCACCAAAGAACTCGCCGAGATTATCTATAGTGTGATTCACAAGACCCCTAATGCCATTGACCCCGCAACCAGAACTTTTCAAGCCCTACGCATTGTCGTTAATAACGAACTCGGTGAATTGGAAAGTGGTTTGAAAGGGGCTCTTGACTTGTGTTTGCCAAAGGGCCGAATCGTTGTGGTCAGTTTCCACTCATTGGAAGACCGCATTGTTAAAACCTTTTTTAGAGAAAATACCGGTAAAAACGTGCATGTCTCACGCTATCGGAATGATGTTAACCCCCAAGACGACGGCTTTAGCCTTGCCGAATGTTCTAAAGCGATTATGCCCTCTCAGAAAGAGCTGGAGACAAACATTCGCTCTCGTTCGGCAAAATTACGCTATGCCGTCAAAAAGTAACGCTACCAGAAAGGATACGCGATATGAATAGTACAAAAACTGCAACTTTAAGCCTCTGGGTAACCCTCACCTGCTTGGTTGGTTTTGGAATGTTTGTGATGAAAAATCAGGTGCAAGCCCTGGAAGGCGAGCTTTATCGCATTAATCAAAGCATTCAAGACGATGTGAAATCCATCCATGTTTTGAAAGCCGAATGGAGCCATTTGAACTCTCCTTCGAGACTTAGAACTTTGGCCGCCAAACATATTTTGCTAAATCCGGTCAAGCCTGAACAAATTATTAACTATTCTGCGTTACCATTTGAGTATCAGAGCGAATCCGAAAATAAACGGTTGCTCGCGCAAAGAAACATTAATAATCAAGCCGCGCGTAATAAGGAACTGAAGAAATTAGTCAAAGCGCAACGCTAAATCTTAAAGGTTAAGGCAGAAGCACGAAATGTTATGGGGGAAGTATTTTTCCAGAAAAGATAAAACTCATTTCTATCTTCCTGGGGAAGAAATCAAAATAGATAGAGATGATGTTTTTAATAACCATATTTTTGACGGAGATCCTTTGATTACCGTTAAAAATCGTGTCGCTTTCGCTACCTTGCTTTTTATTTTTGCTTATTTGGTTATTTGTATCAGATTATTCGATGTGTGCTTATCAGGCGGAATTCACCAAACCGCCGCCCTAGAAGAAGACGAAGAATCCAAGCACTTGTTCGCTTACGCTGAAAACCCTATTAAGCGAGCCGATATTTTGGATAGAAACGGAACAATTATCGCTACCTCTCTTCCAACCGTCAATCTTTATGCTAATCCTAAAAAAGTTCCCTATAAGACAAAAGCCGCCGCCAAACTTAGTGCCATTTTACCCGATATCAGATATGAAGATATTTTAGATAAACTCCAAAGAAGGAGCACATTTGTTTATATTAAACGCAATTTAACCCCGTCGCAACAGTACCAAATCAACGCATTGGGTATTCCCGGCCTTGATTTTGAAAACGGTGAAAAACGAATCTATCCACATAAAGAACTTTTTGCGCAACTGCTGGGTTCTACCAATATCGACAACAAAGGAATTGCCGGTATAGAGAAAGAAATGGACGAACGTCTTACTCAATCCGACATTCCTTTGACTTTAACAATTGATTCCGGAATTCAAGATACTATCCGTGTAGAGCTTCAAGCCGCTATCGAAAAATTTAAAGCCGAAGGTGCGGCAGCTATTTTGATGGATGTTAATACCGGCGAAATTATCTCTATGCTCTCTTTGCCGGACTATGACCCCAATATGATGAACAATGTTTCTGACCGTGCTTTGTTTAATTTTGCAACTAAAGGCGTATATGAACCGGGCTCTGTTTTGAAGATTTTTAATGCCGCCATGGGTTTGGAAAGCGGAAAAGTTAAAGTTTCCGATAAATGGGATGCTACAAAGCCCGTAAAACTGCGCTACAATACGATAAAAGACTATCGCGGCGAAAACCGCTGGCTCGATTTGCAAGAAATTTTAATTTACTCTTCTAATATCGGTTCAGCACGAATTGCCCTGACCGTCGGAAAAGATGAACAACGTAAGTTTTTGAGCAATCTCGGCTTTTTTACTCCCGTCCACAGTATTGAAGTTGCCGAAAAAGGCGTGCCTTTAATTCCGTCTGAAAAACGTTGGAGAGAAGAAACGACCGCAACAGTTGGCTATGGTTATGGTATTTCGATTACGCCGTTACACCTTGTCAGCGCATTCTCGGCTATTGTAAACGGAGGAATTTATCACGCTCCGACTTTGGTGAAAAACGGTTCTGCCAAAGAAAGCAAAAGAGTAATCTCTTTCAACACTTCGCAACAAATGCGCAAACTCTTACGCGGCGTGGTTACCAAAGGTTCCGGTAAAAGAGCCAATGTGCTTGGTTATGAAGTTGCCGGAAAGACCGGAACAGCCAACAAATTGGTGAATGGTAAATATGTTGATAAAAAAGTTATGACCTCTTTCTTGGCAACATTCCCTGCCTCTAACCCTAAATATGCTTTTTTTATGGTGATGGATGAACCCAAACCTCTAAAAGAAACTTGGGGATTTGTAACGTCTGGTTGGAATACCGTACCGACAGCCGGAAAAATTATTTCAGAAATTGCGCCACAACTTAATCTAAAGGCTAATTATGATTTGGATGAACTACGCCAAAGTCGTATTATTGAAGCCACTTTTGAAAAAAAATCTAAACGTTAAGTTATTATAGTCAAAATAAAAATCTCTGCGTAAATCTGTTTGACAAACGCTTTGTGATATGCTAAGTTATAAGAAGACATGGTTCAGTTATAACGAGGTGTATTATGAGAAAGCAGCTTGCGATAGGATTATCGTTGCTTGCGCTTACCGGTATGGGCGGCGTAAGTGAAAATAGTT
>CASFNK010000020.1 GCA_949295995.1 uncultured Pseudomonadota bacterium | reverse complement strand
CTTTGTTTACGGAGAAAGCGGTCATAATCAACAGCATTGCTCCTGCAATTAATAAATTTTTCTTTATCATGGTCTTTCTCCTTTTGCTTACTTAAACCAACAACGCATAACGCCGTTGCACCAATAATTATCCAAATCCTTATAGCCTGTCGCACAACCCGTTACGCAGTATTTTTGTGAGCAATCTTCATATTCGCATACATTCCCTGCAGGACAGCTCGAAAGTGAACATTTGAAATCGCAAGTCTTACAATTATTGTAATATTTCGTTCCATTCATCAGGCAATAGTCGGTCGGCGTTACCGGGCCTAAGTCCGAACATGTCATATTATAGCCAGCTTTGCATTGGCATGATGTGTAGTAAGTTACGCCGTTTTGCGTACAACCTGTCCCCACTCCTTGTTGATTTTGACCATCACAAGTCTGATTATAGTTGCTGGGACAAACACATTTGCTGTAATAAGTTACACCCTCTTCCACACAGCCAGTTCCTTCCAGAACTTGCGGTGAGGTACAAGTCGTTACCGGATACAAACTCCTGTCGCAATAGCACATATATTTACCGCCGCAGCTATCCCCGCTGACGGTATTAGGATAACTACAAGCACTCTTATCGTACTTGTAACGGCTATCACAACATTTATCAAAATAAGCTGTATTATAAGGACATTTTAAACCCGGTAACAAACCTGCACCACAACTGGTCAGGCTGTAACCATCTTTCTTGCATTGCTCAATCGTCGGGTCTGCAAAATCTATATTCCCGAAGTCTAAATTTTGACCTCCGGTGATGAATTGAACACTTGCTTGAATCTCTAAAGGAATTAAAGATAAAAAAATACCTAAACATAAAAAACGCTGAACTTCTTTCATCTCTAACCTCCTTCACAAAAATACCAAGGAAAGATGGAAAACAAGGTGTACTATTTAGGTTTGGCTTTGGTTCAGTATATAACGTTTCCACCTTTCCTTTATTTGAGCTAGGTAATTAGTCTATAATTCACAATCTAATGTTAATTTTACTAATCCCCGCTACTAAATTAATAATATATTAGTAATTTAAAAGAGTCAAGGATCAAAATTACAAATTTATGATGTATTAAGATTCATAATAAAATAGGAATATACGGATATGACAAATGACAATTTTGCAATTTTGCTTGGGAAACGTATCCGAGAACTCCGAAAGACCAAAGGCATCAGTCAGCTCGACCTTGCCTTTGATATGGATATGTCCATGAATACTATTTCTTACATCGAATTAGGAAAAATTTCTCCTAAAATAGAAACACTGCAAAAAATTGCTGAAAAATTAAATATTTCAATGGCAGAGTTATTTGAATTTTCCGAAATTCAAGCTCTGGATAAAGTTACGCGCAAAAAAATCGAAGATATCAGTAATAAACTCAAACCCTTCGATAAAGAATTCTTAGACTTGGTTGACAAAGCAATTGACTTGTTGATTAAAGCCCGACAAGTCAAATAGTCTTCATTCTTTTTGATTTTCCAATTTTTTCTAATTAATTGATGCATCCAAAGGATTAAAGCGGAGCAACATAGTGTTCCATTTATCATAATCATCTGCATATTTATCTGCAAAGATTGAGTACGGGGCGCAAATATACACGGCTCTTCGCGCACTGTCGGCAACAGAGCGGAAATGCGTATCCGAATTATAACGGCTGCTGTCCAAAATATCCACCTTGCGCACACTACCGTCTTTATTTAAGAAAGCACGAATTTCAACCACCATATCTTTCACACCCATTGCCCCAGGATCAAGGTTCCAACAAGCACGCAAACGACCGGCGATTGCATCTATCTCAGAAATAGACAATTCGCTGAAATAAGAACCACCGGTTCCACCTTCAATACCCATATTATTAACTTCGGTTCCTTCTTTGATTGTGGCCGTTTGTGATTTATTTCCAACCTCTTTTTCCAAAGCATCAACGGATGCCAACAAACTCTTTAACGGGTTAGCCAGTTTTGGTTTGCCTTTTTCTGGTTGTTTTTCTTCTTTTTTGGGCTCTGGTTTGGGTTTAACTTTTGGTTTTGGCTTCGCTTGAGGAACAGGAATCGGTTTTTTCTTAACCTTTTTTACGGGTTTTTTAGGTTGAGGTGCTACCAAATAATCTTGTTTAGGCTCTTCAACCTTCTCTTCCTTAGGAACCGGAGCGTCATCTTGCTCTTCTGCCGCCTCTCGTTTATCATCTTTTTTGGGTTCTTCTTTGGTGTAATTATTTTCAATTTTGCGTTTCACCCGACTGGCGGCTTTATCTTCTTTACCCATTTTTGCCTTAGGTGGAAGATTGGTCATTTCCGAAATTTTAACATTATTCAAATCCACAATAATCGGCACTTGGTTAAACGTCGTTTTATTATGCCAAAACAGTGGTAAGTCAACCACTATCAGCAAAAACGCCACTAAGTGCAAAGCAATAGATTTGTATAATGACTGTTTCATAAGCTATTTTTTCTTCTTTCTGCTATAAGGTTGCGGTTCGGTTTTAAGCCCGACCTTATCAAAACCGGCTTCCTTAAGCAAAGCCATCAAGCCGATAACACGACCATATTCCGCACCGGTATCTCCCGAAATCGTAACGGTGAGTTCAGAGTTTTGACCGCGAATAGCTTGCAATTTAGCCACAATCTCATCAGCCGGAATCTCAGTTTTGCCGATATAGTAATATCCATCCTTGTCCACACTGATGTTCACTGATGTATCTTCACCATTTAAGGCTTTACCGCCGACTTTTGGCAAATCAAGAGCAATACCTGAGGTCATCAACGGAGCCGCCACCATAAACACCACCAACAACACCATCATCACATCCATCAGGTTGGTCATATTGATATCAGCGTTTCTGCGGCTCATGTAGCGCGATGCTCTGCGATTTCCTTGTTGTTGAACAATATATCCCATATTTATTCTCCGGCCATATCGGCTTTTATCGCCGTATCATCAATTTCGCGAGAAAGAATGCTTGAAAATTCAGCCATAAAATTTTCCAATTTCTTAGCAAAACGATCAATATCGGAAGAAATTTTGTTATATGCGACCACGGCCGGAATAGCAGCAATCAAACCAAAAGCGGTTGTAAACAAAGCCTCTGCAATACCTGGAGCCATAGCCGACAAAGAGTTGCTTTGGGTTGCGGCAATAGCATTAAAGCTGTTAATAATACCCCAAACCGTACCAAACAAACCAACCAACGGTGCAACAGAGCCGGTTGAGGCCAAAAATCCCATACGCGTATCAAGCTCATCTAACTCTTTATCCATAGAAACCATCATTGCTTTTTCAATACGTTGTTGCAAAGAAACGCCACGAATCCCTCTATCAGTTTTGGATTTAAGAATATTGGTTCTTTTCCACTCTTTCATAGCGGCCACAAACATTGCCGACATAGGGTCTCTCGGGCGATTGCCGATAGATTCATACAATCTGTCCAACGAGCCGCCGGACCAAAATTTTTCTTCAAAACTTTTGGTAAATTGTTTGACCTGGCGCAAAGTACCCATTTTTTCAATAATAATCGCCCAAGACCAAACCGAAGCGGCAATCAACCCAATCATCACCACTTTGGTAACCATATCGGAAGCCCACACCAAATCCCACATAGACATTTGCTCAGCGGCAGTAGTAGCCACATTTGTTAAAGTTTCTGTATCCATAGTATCTCTCTTATCAGCAAATAAATAAAGGTTGCGCATAAAATTTAAGCGCAAGGTATCATAAATTATTAAAGATTCAATTAATTAATAACCACATTTTCACAAAAAAGTGAAGTTTTGCATTTTCATCAACATAAAAAAATCTCTTGTTTAGAAACAAGAGATTTTTTTATAGAAACTTTCTCATTAAGCTACAAATTTCTTAACAAGAAAGTAAATAAAATCGTCCATAAAGCGAACACAAATGAGGCAAAGAACCTCAAGAAAATTCGCCATTTTTTTTCTTCAACATTTGACTTACGCCACAAAAATACATAAATCAAAACAAAAATAAAATAAACTACTGCGGCAAATGCCACAATTTTCCAATTTACATTTTCCATACCCAATAATTTTTATTCTAACTTAGAAAATATCACATTTTGAAAAACAAAACAAGTAGATTATTAAATAATCTTTGATATCAAAAAAATTTTACTTTATACACCAAAAGTTCATAAGGAAATTTTCAAGTTTAAGAGTTTGTCGCTACTTTTCAGAGCTGATGGACAACTTTGCTACGCCGAAAATTTTGAGCGCCGTGTACATCAAGCGTACATAAGCGAAAAATTTACAAGCTTGAGAGTTTGTCCAGCAGCTCTGCAGGAATGCGAACCGGACGCTTGCGCGCAAAATTCACATACGCAAGTTTGACTTCAATAGATGCCAACAAGTCATCACCACGCCAAACTTCCTGAATCATAACCGCCGAGGCACCTTTGGCCTCAGTTACCTCACAGGTTACGGTCAAAACATCATCTAATATTGCCGGAAGTTTATAGTCAATTGAGCAACTTCTCACCGTAAAACCGCATTTTTCCTCGGCTTCCAAACCTTCATTATGACAAAATCCCAAAGCGCGAATAAGCTCGGTTCTGGCTCTTTCGGCAAAACGCAGATAATTGGCATAATACACAATTCCGCCGGCATCGGTATCTTCATAATAAACCCTTACCGGAAAGGCAAAAACTTTTCCGAAAAATTGTCCTTGAGGTGCTGTAACTTCATACATTAGGCTTCTTCCTCTTCAATAATTTTAAGCAAATCAAATTGTTGCGGTGTATTGTGATTACGCCCGATTTTGGGCAAGCCGAGATATTCTCTCCCCGTATCCGAAATCACTCTTCCGCGAGGTGTTCTTTGCAAAAAACCGAGTTTGAGCAAAAACGGTTCAATCACTTCCTCAATTGTGTCTCTTTCTTCCGACAAAGCAGCCGCCAAAGTATCTGCTCCCACCGGACCACCGCCATAGTTTACGGCAATACATTGCAGATAGCGTCTGTCAAAAGCATCAAGACCGTATTTATCAACATCTAAGCGACGCAAAGCTAAATCAGCAATTTTATTATCAACTTCGCTTGCATCGGCCATAGCTCCGAAATCACGCACCCGACGCAACAAACGACCCGCCACACGAGGTGTTCCACGTGAGCGTTTGGCAATTTCCATTGCTCCGTTATCCGAAATCGGCATTCCAAGTAAATGCGCCCCACGCACCACGATTTTTTTCAATTCTTCGGGACTGTAAAAATCCAACCGCAAAGGAATACCGAAACGTTCTCTCAATGGCGTTGATAATAGTCCAGAACGCGTCGTTGCTCCCACCAAAGTAAACGGCTGTAAGTCGATTCGCACCGAGCGAGCCGAAGGTCCTTCACCGATAATCAAATCGAGCTGAAAATCCTCCATTGCCGAATAGAGAACTTCTTCAATTGCGGGGTTCAAACGATGAATTTCATCAATAAACAAGACATCATTTTTTTCCAAATTGGTAAGGATTGCGGCCAAATCGCCCGACTTTGAAATCATCGGCGCCGAAGTTGCACGAAAACCGACCCCTAATTCCTTTGCGATAATAGAGGCCAAAGTTGTCTTGCCCAACCCCGGAGGACCAAAGAGCAACACATGGTCCAAGGCATCGCCTCTTTTTTTGGCTGCTTCAATGAACACTTTCAAATTTTCACATACCAACGGCTGCCCAACAAAGTCTTGCAAACTATTAGGGCGAAGGCTCACCGGCATAGAGGAAGTATTTTCATCCTCTTGAAGTTTTTCGGGACTGACTAGTCGCTCATTTTCCATAATTCACATTAGTCCTTATTTGCAAATTCTTTCAACGCCAAACGAATTAAATCCGAAACATCGGCTCCCGGATTCGCTGCACTGGCTTTATTAACCGCCTGATAAGCCTCCAAGCGTTGATAGCCTAAGTTAACCAATGCCGAAATAGCATCTTCCATTTTGCTTGGATCATCGGCACGTGCTACAATTTCATCTTCGTAATTTTGTGTAATTTCGTTTGCTTGTTGTTCATCCATATCACCCTCTTGGCTCAAGTCGCCGTTAGACGTTACTTCCCAAGGCACGGTTACAATCTTGTCTTTCAGTTCGGTTACAAGACGAGCCGCCAATTTCGGACCGACACCGCTGGCTCTGGTAAAAGAGTTTTTATCCTGAGCGGCCACAGCTTGCGCCAACTGAGCCGGAGACAAGGCCGATAAAATACTCAAACAAACTTTAGCCCCCACACCTTGCACTTTGGTAAGTGTTAAGAACCATTCTTTTTCCCATGCGTCATAAAACCCAAATAAAGAAATACTGTCTTCTCTGACCACGGTTTCAATCAACAGACAATAAGGTTTTCCTTTAACCAATTTTCCCAAAGTTTTGGAGGATGCAAACACCAGATATCCAACCCCGTTCACATCAATGATACAGTAGTCTTCACCGATAGTGTCAATCACACCGCGCAATTTAGCAATCATAAATTTATCCTTATAACATACATAACACTTGGTATCGTAAACAAAAACCCCTTTAGATACAAGATTTTTTTACATCATCCTTCATATAATCCCGAAGATAAGCCAACCACTGTTCATTATTCGATTCTCTAAACATTTCTTCCAAAAAGCGATACATAAAATCATGCCTGATTTCAGCTTCTCTGGCACCGCTTGGCGTCATCATCAAATCTTTAAGACGAAATAATTTTTCAAAAAAATGATTTACAAAATTATCTGATTTTCTGTTTTGAGAACGATATTGCTCCGCCGTTAAATTGAGTTCCGGCCACACATCTTCGGCAAAAATTTTATCCGCACATCCGTGGCACCGCTCCAAAGCATAAGCTAATGTGCGAATAACACCCCAAGCCCCGATGGCATCCAGCATATCGGCATCGGACACACATTTTCCCTCGAGTGAGGTGGGACGAATTCCTTTTAAGGACTTACTATACCCCATATTAGAGATAATATCACATACAGCTAAAGCTTTTTCTTCTCCGACTTTGCATTTTGCCATAATCCGTTTAGCATTAAGCAATTTATCAGCTGCCTCACTCCCGACGAGTTTATAATCATCAACATCATGCAACAAAGCCGCCAACCCAACAATTTCTTGGTCTGCACCTTCCGTTTTGGCAAATTTAAGAGCTTGGCGAAACACTCTCTCGACATGGTCAAACCCGTGTCCGTCATTATTCCCCATCATCAAAAACTTAACTTCTTCTTGAACCTTCTCTAACATTTTCTTTTTCCATTACTTAAAATGCACCACACCACGCGTATTAAAATGGCAAATTGCCATAGCCAAAGCATCGGAACTATCATTATTTTTTGGCTTACATCCGGGCAGTAAAACCTTCACCATGGTTTCAACTTGCGATTTTTCGGCTCGCCCCACTCCCACCAAGGCTTTTTTAACTTTGGTCGGTTCATATTCACACACCGGAATTCCAAACAACGCCGGTGCTAAAATCACCACGCCTCGTGCCATACCGAGCTTAATGGTAGAAGTCGGGTTATCATTTAAGAACACTTGCTCAATGGCTGCTTCTTGAGGATGATAAGTTTCAATCACCTCGTTCAAGGTTTTGTGAATTACAGCCAAACGTTCCGGCAACGCCATTTTAGGATCTGTTTTAATAAAACCATCTGCCACATATTTCAAACGATTATTTTCAACTTCAATCACGCCCCAACCGGTAGATGACAAACTCGGATCCAACCCCAAAATACGCATTTTTTTTCCTTATATAAAAAACGGGCAAAACAACTTTGCCCGTATTCACTGTTTCATCCGATAAATTATTCAGCTTCCAAAGCAGCCATTACTTCATCAGAAAAGTCTGCATTGTGGTAAACGCGTTGAACGTCATCATCATCTTCCAACGCATCAATAAATTCCAACAATTTTTGAGCAGTTTCTTTATCGGTAATTTCTGTTTTAACCATCGCTTTCCAATCCAAGCGAGATGCTGAAGGCGTACCGAATTCTTTTTCCAAAGTCTCGGTAACGGCGTTCAAATCATCGGGCAAAGTCTCAATTTCATGATGTTCTTCATCAGAAACCACATCATTAGCACCGGCTTCCAAAGCTGCCTCAAAAATCTTATCACTATCAGCAACGCTTGCCGGATATTGAATAAAGCCGATACGTTCAAAGTTAAAAGCAACCGAACCGGCATCCCCCATCATACCGCCGCGCTTACCGAAAATGGTACGAACATTACCAACGGTACGATTTTTATTATCGGTCATTGCTTCAACAATAACGGCAACTTTACCCGGACCAAAACCTTCATAACGAACGGAAACATAATCACTTCCGCCGGCAGTTTGACTGGCTTTGGCAATAGCGCGTTCAATATTGTCTTTCGGCATACTTTCGGCACGAGCAGCTTGAATTGCCAAGCGCAAACGAGGGTTTTTATCAGGTTCTGGCAAACCGCTTTTAGCGGCAATGGTAATATCTCTGGCCAATTTAGCAAAAACTTTTGCTTTTTTGGCATCTTGAGCACCTTTACGGTACATAATATTTTTAAACTGGGAGTGTCCAGACATTAGTGTTTCTCCTAAAAAACTTTAATTCGGATAGCTTTTAACGCAATTTCCGCTTAAAATCAACCCCTAGCGATAAAAAAAACACATTTTATCACGTTACTCAGGCATTAAAATATAATCTAGCTTTTGACTACCGGCATGCAAGATTTTAATTCCGACCCCGTAAATATCAATCATTTTTTGATTTTTGGGAAAGCTGATATTTTCAAAACGCCCGTTATTACCACTAGAATTGCTGTAATCATAATAAGTAAACAGCATTCTATCAAGTTTGATACCACCATATTTAATATCATAACCACCTATTGGCTTACTTTGCTCGGTTTTAGAAGTAACAATCGGCTCAAAATAAAAATTCTCGGGATACGGAACATAATCAGGCAACATCAAAACCAAACGTTTATCCTTAACATAACCAACTTTATCATAAGGTACACCATCACCATTAATCAAAAGCACCACATTCTCTTCTTTTGCAGGAATTAGCAAGAACCGCTCACCATCGATTGTCGATTCTCCCAAAACCTGATATTTTTCTCCTTTATTAAAAGCCATCGGTACGGAAGCACTATTCATGACCCCGTTCATTGCCGGACGAACATATTCGGACTTATAAAAATTTTTCTGATAAGTTTTTACATCTGCTACTGAATATCCAACGTATGCCGTTAAAAGTTTATTTGGTTCAAATGCACTCTCGGTAATATACTCACTTTTGACTAACTTCAAATCCTTATCATAAAAATCGATTCCATAAGAATCCCAATAAGAAAATATACTGTTTCTTTGCGGTAAAATAGAATAGCTATCTGCTGACAAGCAAGAAGACAGCATCAAACAACACATTCCGAGTACTAAATTTTTCATATTATAATCTCATTTTAATGTTTTAATTACCAATAATTATACTATAATCACTCATTAGTAAACAATTGATTATGAGTTATAGGAAGAATAATGCCCAAAACCGGAAGCTGTTGGCTAGTAAAATTTAAGCCCTGTGAAACAATTGATGAAGAACTATCATTTTTCATGGATGAATATTTTGACGTTGTCGCTGTTAACTACACGGATGACGGCTTGGAAGAATATGTCGGCTACGCCAACAACAGATTCTCCGCCACCGACCTTGAACAACGAGCCCAAGAACGAGGCTTAACTCTTCCGCCTTACACGACTGAATTTTTAGAAAGCAAAAATTGGCTCAAAGAAAATGTCATTAAATTTGCCCCGGTTGAGGTGGAAGATTTTATCATCTATGGCATCCACGAAAAAAACATTCCCGCAAGCGACAAGATAACTTTAAGAATTTACGCCGCCACCGCATTTGGCTCCGAACACCAAACCACCAAGTCTTGCCTCAAAGCCTTAAGCCGCCTTAATCATGAAAATGCCAAACATACCAAAATTTTGGATATGGGCACAGGCTCCGGCATTTTAGCTCTCGCGGCCGCCAAACTCTGGCAAAATCAAACCCACATAACCGCGGTGGATATTGACCCCGAAGCGGTAGCCGTTACCAATCAAAACGCCATAGATAACCATTTACAAGCCTACCTCAGTACGGCCGTCAGTGATGGTTATAATTCCGATTTGGTACAAGACAACGCTCCCTATGACATAATATTCGCCAATATTTTAGCGCGTCCATTAATTTCTATGGCTCCACAGCTCTATTCAGCACTAGCCCCCAAAGGCTACTGTATTTTATCGGGCTTTGTTGATGAGCAAGAAGATTGGGTTATCGGCGAGCACCAAAAATTAGGTCTTAAATTAGTCGAACTTTATAAATTGGATAACTGGCGTGCTGCCTTAATGGAGAAAGCATAAATGACACTTTTCGATTTACAAAAAAAACTCAAAACCGAAAAACTAGACGGCTACCTTGTTCCCCGCAACAATATGTTTTTGAATCAGGACTTGCGTGAAGATGAAAATCTCATTTTGCATCTTACCGGTTTCAGCGGATCGGACGGAACCTTGCTGATTACACGAAACAAAAACATCTTATTTGTTGACGGACGCTACGAGCTCCAAGCCCCGCAAGAAACCAACCCCGAAGAAGTTGAAGTTTTCTGCACCAAAGAGGTTTCAATTTATCAATGGCTCAAAGACAATACGCAAAACCTCAAACGCTTCCGTTTAGGTATTAATCCATGGTGTTTTACCTCCGCCCAAAAGAATGCCCTTGAGATAAACTGTATCAAAGTTGTGTCAGCGCCCGATTTTTTACCACCCATGCTGTCGTCAACCCCGGCCAATATTTTTGAATACGAGCTGCAATTCGCCGGACAAAGCCGTCCCGAAAAAATTCAAGCTCTCACCCAATATCTCAAAGCCATCCACGCCGACATTGCCTTTTTCTCTTTGGCCGACAGCATCTCTTGGCTGTTTAATCTGCGTTCGAATGCGCTTTCCGATACCCCGATTCTCAGAGCCTTTGCTCTTGTGAGCCAAGACGGTAAATGTTGGCTTTTCGGGGACAATCTCAACAGCTCACACATCAAGCTGGATTATCCGTTGTTGGCACTCAAAGAGGTTCCGGCAATTCTCAAAAAATTCAAGCACAAAAAAATTGCCTTTGATTCTGCGGCCAATTCTTATGCTTTATATGAGCTTTTGCACAATTATGAGATAGAGATAATTCCATACACTGATTATTGCCAAACCCACAAAGCCATTAAGAATCAAACCGAGCTTTCAGGTATCAGACAAGCCCATTTACGTGATGGCGTTGCCGTTACCAAATTTCTCTGCTGGTTAGATAAAAATTGGCAAGGCAAAACCGAACTCGACATTGTAGAACGCCTTCACCAATTCCGTGCCAAAGGAGAGCTCTTTTTCTCGGAAAGTTTTACAACCATTGCCGCCAGCGGCGCAAACGGAGCAATTGTCCACTACCACCCAACGACACAAAGCAATACTCTTTTAACGAAAGACAGCTTGCTTCTGTTAGATAGCGGCGCCCAATATTTTGACGGCACCACTGATGTAACCCGCACAATAGCTTTAGGCACCCCCAATAAACAAATGGCGGAAGATTTTACGCTTGTCCTCAAATCCCATATTGCGCTCAACACGGCTCATTTTCCGATTGGAACCACAGGCCAAGAGCTAGACGCAATTGCCCGCGCTCCGCTTTGGGCAAGCGGGCAAGATTATAATCACGGCACAGGCCATGGGGTCGGTTGCTTCTTAAATGTCCATGAAGGACCGCAACGTATTTCCCGCAGAGGAAACTCTTACCCTCTTCAGGCCCAAATGATAACCTCAATTGAACCGGGAATTTACAAAGAAAGACAATATGGAATTAGAATAGAAAACTTGGTTGAAATTGTTCCAAACGCAACTGAAGGCTATCTGCAATTTGCAAATTTAACACTTATCCCCATTGATAAACGGCTCATCAATAAATATCTCTTAACCGAAGATGAAATCAACTGGCTAAACGACTACCACCAAAAAGTTGAGCAAGCCTTAAATCCATATCTAAGCCCAATAGAAAAACAGTGGTTACAAGAGGCTTGCTCTCCACTTTAGCCAATAAGCAATAAGGAGATGCCATGCTAAAATTTATTTGTGCCGGACTACTCGCTTTAGGAATAATCTCAAATGCTCAAGCCGAGTTATATTACGAAGGGGGGTATAACCCTAACTTAACCTTACAACAACAACTTGCGGCAGATAACCCCTATTATCCCCGTCCGATAATTTTTGTATTTTACAACAACAATCCCTGCTATGAATGTCCGCAAACCATAGAATTGATAGAAGATGTCTATAATGCCAATTATCAAGGAATTTACGATTTTTATATAATCAATTACCAAGATGACTTAAATTACAATTTCATTCAAAATTATAATTTGAGCCAACCGTTAGAAGTTGTCTTACAACAGGTTGTGGACGGTCAAATGACCAATTTCAGAAAATTGGAGTACTTGCAAAATCAAATTTCCGACCCCACCAGTTTTTTTGACAATCTAACATACCAAATCAACAGTTTTTTAGGTGAAGAGGAATAAGTTCAAAAAAATCCCCTCCTTAACGGAGGGAATTTTTTTAAGTATTTTTCTTAATTTTATGAATTAGCGCCAAACGCAAATTTCTGGCATGACGAAGCATTAATTCATAAGCAATTAAGATTACTCCCGAAAACACCAATGGCAACAAATAATAGATAATACGATAGGCAATCAATGCGCCAAACAGCATCGCCTGATTATGCTCTCCGGGAATAATAAACATAAATAACCCCTCAAACACACCCAAACCGCCGGGAACTTGACTAAACACGCCCAACACTTGCGCAATAAGGAACACGCCGATAAAGACATCAAACGGAATATCCACAAACGGAATCAAAGAAAAATACAACACCAAAGATGCCATCAAAATATCCGCCCCTCCGATAAAGACTTGAGCCAAAGCCATTTTAGGGGTCGGAATATCAAACTCAATTTCTTTAATAACGATAGGCTTCTTATAAAAAAATGACGCCCAAAAATAAATTCCTAACCCAATCAAAGAGCACAGAGCGGTAATAGAAGTAGTCATTTTAGAGACCGAACCATCACCAAATGCATGATCCGGAGTAAGGATATATCCCATAATCACCAAAAAGAAGCAAGCAACCAAATAAGTAAATCCGGAAAAAGTCACCATTTTGACAATTTCTTCACCATGGAAACGCCATCTAGTATATAAACGATATCGGATAGCCCCACCCGAAACAATGGCATGACCGGCATTATTACTAACGGAAAAACCAATAAAGCCCACAAAAATCCACTTCCAAGCGGCTAACTTGCGCCCAATATATTTCAGAGCCAAAAAGTCATAAGATGATAAAGCCACATACCCCGCAAAAGAAGCTATGCAGGCATAAATTAAGTTTTGTTTTGGAATACTAAACAATGCGTCTTTAATATCTTGCAAATGATATTTTGAGAGCTGTAAATACAGCATATAGGCGGCCAAACCAAAGAAAAACAAACCGGACCAAGAAATAATTTTTTTTAACAAACGTTTTGCTTTAAATGACATTCTTCTTCACTCTATAAAAAATCACACATTACCAATACTATATAATCACTCTTAGCAAGAGTTATAACCCGCTTTCAATAAATTATCAAATCAAATAGCAAATTTATTAGATATACGATAAATCAAAAAGAATAATTAAAGATTAAAACTCGATAAAAAAGTGAGGAGATGAACTCTCTCAGTAAGTTAATCCCCTCTGCACATAAATGTATCAAACAATTCCTCAAAACAAAACTAAAAGTTTTAATAATTAGTTGATAAAAATCTAAAATGAGTAAAAAGCAAGCAAAGCTAGAGTTTATAAAATAAAATCTCCTGTGAATAACTATTCTTTACTTTCTTGTTTTTGCTCTTTTTTAGTTTGCTGAGTCTTAATCTCAGCCAATTTTTGCAAATTTTTATTAACAATCTCATCATCAGGATTAATCTGATGAGCGGTTTTCAGATAAGGCTCCGCTTCCTGCCAATTTCCCTCGATTAAATAACTGATTGCTAAAGTATTCAAACTTTCAACATTATCGGGAAAATAATTTAATACGGCTTCGGCAACCTCACGCATTTCAGCCAAATTTCCGTTTTCCCAAAAATCTTTTTGATAATTTTGCAAAATACCGAGCATAAATTCATTGTCTTTAGGCTCATCATTAAGCCACAACCATGGATTATTATTTTTAGCCGAGAATTGCAAAATTTTCAGCAATTCGTCTTTAATACACTTCACATTGCCCAGCATTTGACACATATAAGTCTTGCCAAAACGCAAATCCAAATGTTGAGGAAAGAGGAGTATTCCTTCATTAACGAAGTTAAAGGCTTCTTGTGGCTGATTATTACGCAAAGCCAAATTAACCTGCTCAGCATAAAAAGCTGCATCATAGCGATTTTTCTGCCAAACTTGAAAGCCGACATACCCACCAACCCCAATCAAAATCACAATTAAAGCCGCCAAAATCTTTTTCATTTTGCCTCTCCTTAAAAGATAATGCAATGAGCTTATAGGGATTTAGTTAAAAATCAGTTTCCTTTGCCAAGAAAGATACAAACTTGATCTTGTCTATTTCATCAACACTCCAATAGATATCCAGGTACCCCCGGGGAAATCTATAAAGATATTTTTTGCTTGAAAATGCATACATGTTTGCTATTATCACTTTAATATTTATTCTTATTAACTAAATTATTATAAATTATGAAACAGGAAGAAAAAGAAAAGTTTTTAGGGTACTGTAGAACACACAGATACCCAAGACAGGCTATTTTGTTTGAATATTTTCTGACAAGCCTATTTAGTCAAATTGAGCAAAAACATAAAACTCAAATGACAGAGCAATCCATCTGTTTACCATTTATTTCGTTATTACATTTATTCATGTATGTCGTTTTAATGAATCATTTTGAGATAAAAAAAGAATGCCCGCGCAGCATATTAACTTATTTTCCGCAATGGTTCATAGACATAAAATCGGGATTAAGTTATTATGCTCGTTGGCTACTGTCTTCGGATTTGGCTCATGTACCGCTTTTATCTTTTGTTCGCACCAATGACTTGTATCGCAGAATAAAACCCTTGACGGCTTATGAGGATTTAGCCATTCGCTTAAGTTTTGGAATCCCCAAAAATGCGGATTGGAACAAAGATGAATTGATTGAGCTTATGTTTTCTCAAGATGAAATTGCCGAAATTAAAAATGATTTTGATTTATCTATAAAATCGTTGTTGCAAAAAACAGAAAATTGGCCCATAGAGTTTTGGAGAAATAAAAGAGCTTTTTCGGTGTTAGGTTTTTGTCCTTTTTTAACTTTGCCTTCTGTTTTATTTAAACAATACTTATGTAATGGGAATTTTTTGAAGCATAAGCTTGATTACAAACATGACATATTTTTAGTTATGGATAAAGTGTTGCAAAATGCAAGTTTTATCAATTTACCATCTCAAAGCCTTATGGTGAATTCACTAGAGTGCGATGATTTTATTAAAAAAACTATATTATCTATGTTGCAAGATAATGCTCGTATTTTTGATAATATGAAAATAAATATGCTTATTTATGAGCAAAAAGCTAACTAGAAACTAGTATGTATTCAACAACAAAAAAGCCTCCACTTTGGGAGGCTTTTTTTATGGTGCCGACTGAGGGACTTGAACCCCCGACCCACTGATTACAAATCAGTAGCTCTACCAACTGAGCTAAGTCGGCATCGACTTAACGACCTAACTTATATAATTACAAAACGCCCTTGTCAATAAAAATTTACATTTATTCTGCAGGCATTGTCTGCGGAGTTTCATCTTCATTTTTTCCATGATGAAAAGACAAATGAACATTTTCACTCTCCAACTTTTTCCTCAAATTATGAATAGTCATCCAATATCCGATAGAGACCACGACCGCAGCGCCCACCCAAGCAATCGGGCTGGCATAAAAAATACCTCTATATCCCATCAAATGAGCCAAAACCACAGCGGCATAAGAGCGCATCACCAATTCCACCACACTGTCCAACATCGGAATAAAGGCTTGTCCCATCCCCTGCAAAGCATTTCTGAAAATAAAAATTTGCCCCAAGAAAAAATAGAACATCGTCGAAATATTCAAATAACCGCGGGCTATTTCAATAATATGGTCATTTCCTCCCTCAATAAAAACGCCAACCATTTCTTCACCGCCAAACCGAACCGTTACGGCAATCACCACACTTATTGCCAAAGAAATCAGCGAACAGTTAAACACACCTTTACGAATTCTGGAAACTTTGCCGGCCCCGTAATTTTGTGCGGTATAAGTCGCCAAAGCCAACCCGAGAGCTACCAAAAACTGCGTTGCCAGCTGTTCGATTCTCAAGGCCGAAGTCAGCGCAGCAATTACATCAGATCCGAAAGAATTACAAACACTTTGAATAATCATCAATCCCAAGGCAATTACCGAAAACTGCAAAGCCATCGGAATAGCAATATGCAAATGCTCTTTCATAAAATTCCAATCAAATTTCCAGTCTTCCCGATGAAGACGCAATAAAGGAAATTTTCTCTCCATATAAATCAAACATAATATCACAGAAATTGCCATGGCAATCACTGTTCCGAGAGCTGACCCGACGACACCGAGTTTTCCGAAATAAATCAATACCAAATTCAGTAAAATATTAAGTACGGAAGAAAAAATCAAAAAATACAAAGGTGTTTCACTATCTCCCAACGCCCGAATAAAACCCGATAACAGATTATAACTGACAATCAACACCAAACCGGAACCCAAAACAAACATAAAACGATAAGCGTCATTCATAATATTTTCAGGAATATTCATCAAACTCAAGAGTTGACGTAAACAAATCAAAGTTATTCCGGTCATCAGCAAACTCAAAATCACACTTGCAATCAAACTATGTACGACCGAACTTTTAACCCCTTTTTCATCTTGAGCCCCGAAACGTTGTGCCGTAATCACGGTCAAACCGCCGGTAAACCCGAAAGCAATCATCAACAACGTTACAAACAAAGGAGAAGATGCGCCTACCGCTGCCAAGGCTTCCACACCGATAAGTCTTCCGACAATCAAAATATCAGAAATATTATACAGTTGCTGAAACAAATTACCAATCAGCAACGGAATTCCAAAACCGATAATCATTTTTGTCGGAGCCCCGACGGTCATATCTTTAATCATCTCGTTTCCCCTTTTCGGGCGTTAATTTAGGACTGAAAAATAAAATTGTAAAGACGCATTTGTGTAAAAATTTTTCATAAAAACAAAAAAAGAACACATCATTTCAAGTCGTTTGATATTAAAAGTGAATTTGACAAATTACGATTTACATGCTATAGCCAAATCAACACAATTAATTTTTTTGTTTAACAATTTAATCTTTATTTTTATGGAAAAGAAACGAGAAAAAGAGGCTATAGATTTATTTATTGCCTCTGTCGGCAAAGAGCCGAAAGCCTGTGGCTACAATGCGATTGACATTTACGAAAAGCAACGTGCATATATTTATGCCAAGGATGAGAAGACGCTAAAAGCATTTAAGAGTTCGCAAAACATCATCCGCTGGATAATATTATGGGGTTTCTGGCCGATTTTTTTATGCTTATGCATTATCTTCTTTTATGGAATTCCTCGAGTTGAAACAATTGAAGATTTGCAAAAACCATTAATAATGGCATCTATAGTATTTTTCGTGGCATGGATTATTTTGTTGCTTAGTCTCTGCCTCCGAGCATACATCCTCGGGAAACAAGCAAAATCCGCCTATTGGATTAATTATTAAAGCTATCTAAGTAACAGAAAATTATAATCGTTATGAAATTAAATTTAGATGACAAAGAAGTAGAAAAAGCATTAGGTAAATTTTGGAGCTATGCTGCATTGGCAAAAATCTCCATCACGCCGGAAGATATTGCATACATAAACAATATCATCAAACAAGACCGATGTTACAAAATCATAGAAGAGCCTCCGCTCATTGAGGATTCTTTTGATGGAACAGCGGAACAGGAAAGAGAACTTGAAATAAAAGAAAGCTATTCTCTAATGAATAAGGTAGTGTTTTATGAAAAGTTTTATTATGATGCAAACTGCCCGTTTGGAATAAAAAACATTTTATTTATCTATATCGGCACACGACGCACTTTTTTATCTCAATTTGCGCCACATATATTGGAGTATAGATACCATTACATCGAACAATGGTTAAACACCAATTACTATTAAAAAAAACCGCCTTTGGGCGGTTCTTTTATGGCTGCCTCGCCTGGATTCGAACCAAGATACCAACATCCAGAGTGTCGTGTCCTACCGTTAGACGACGAGGCATTAAATTCGCTAAGATATTTACTCTTTTTTCTTTAAGAAGTCAAAATATTTTTTTAGCATCCTTAAAATTATTGCAAACCAGCGTTAATTCGAGCAAAATCATTGGCAATATTTCGATTAATCTTCCGCAAAGCATCTTTCAGAGCTTTAATGGAGCTCATTACCAACGCTTCTTCTTCATTATACCCGTAATACATTGCTACAATTTCCTCTCCTTTTCCTTTTTCGGTTGATTTCCAAATCAAATCTCCGTTATTATTCAAAATAGAAACTTCCACTTCTAAGTCAGTATTTCTATACCCAAAAGGAAAACCCAGCAAATTCAAACTATAAATACTAATCCAAGAGGGAACGGTATAATAATATCCCGAAGAATAAATCCGACTATTGGTAAAACGCATTTTAATACTTCCCTTGCGCGTTCCGTAAACTTGTGAAATATTTTCAACATTACGTTCAAAAAGCGTTATCATATCGCGTGTACGACTATCTTTCTTTTTTATAAAAGTATAGCTATCGCCACTCATACTCCAATCTTCAGATTCAAAACCGCTTCCTGCCGAAGAGCCATGAATAGTGGTATCAAAACTATCTTTAATACTGTCTTTATCCACCTCTGTTCTCAAAGGGGGAAGTAAATTAGGATTAGGGGCATAAAAATTTAAATCACTAAAATTGACCGATTGACAAGCACTTACAATCAGTATCATGCTCCAAAAAATTAACAGTTTTTTCATCGCAATATCTCCGTGAATGATAACTTTTTTCTTCATATCATATTTAACTTAAATTTTAGTATATAAAAAAGCCTCTCTTCGGAGAGGCTTTTCTTAACTTATTTCTTTTCTTCAACCGGAACAATTTTAATATGCAATTCTTCCAACTGTTTATCAGTTACAAAGTTTGGAGCCTGCATCATCAAATCTTGCGCCTTACCATTCAGCGGGAACAAGATAACATCGCGAATAATCGGCTCATCCAACAGCAACATAACCGTACGGTCAATTCCGGGGGCACAACCTGCGTGCGGAGGAGCACCATACTTAAAGGCGTTAATCATACCGCCGAATTTGCTATCTACAAATTCTTTGTTATAACCGGCAATTTCAAATGCCTTGTACATAATTTCAGGTTCATGGTTACGAACACCACCCGAAGCCAGCTCGACACCGTTGCAAACCAAGTCATATTGGAAAGCCAAAATATCCAAAGGCTTTTTGTTGCACAAAGCATCCATACCACCTTGAGGCATTGAGAATGGATTATGAGAGAATTCAACCGCGCCGGTTTCTTCATTTTCTTCATAGAACGGGAAGTCAACCACCCAGCAAATTCTAAAGACGTTCTTTTCGTTAATATCTAAGTCTTCACCGAGTTTCAAACGAACCTTTCCTGCAAATTTAGAAAGTTTCAAACCGCTACCGACCATAAACAAGATAGCATCACCGTCTTTTGCATTGAGGGTTGATTTAATTTCTTGCAATTTTTCAGCACTCAGCATTTTGGCAATACCTTTGACACCACCTTCGGCAAAGGCAATATAAGCCATTCCGCCCATATCATTTTCTTTGGCAAAAGCATCCAATTTATCAAAGAAAGAACGCGGTTTATCTGCAATTCCGGGAACCACGATGGCGCGAACATCATTTCCTTCGGCCACTTTACTGTCATAAACGCCAAAGCCCGAATTACCGAACAATTTAGTAGCACATTGAATAATCAACGGGTTACGCAAATCCGGTTTATCCGAACCATATTTCAGCATAGCTTCTCTGAACGGAATACGCATAAACGGAGCTTGGTCAACCTTTTTGCCGTTAGCAAATTCGTTAAACACGCCACCCATTGCATGTTCAATAACTTTGAAAACATCTTCTTGCGTCGCAAAAGACATTTCCATATCGAGCTGATAAAATTCGCCTGGAGAACGATCGGCTCTGGGGTCTTCATCACGAAAACAAGGAGCAATTTGAAAATACTTATCAAATCCGGCGACCATCAACAATTGTTTGAATTGTTGCGGTGCTTGGGGCAAAGCATAGAACTTGCCCGGATTAATACGAGACGGAACCAAGAAGTCGCGCGCACCTTCCGGAGAAGAAGCGGTCAAAATCGGGGTTTGATATTCGGTAAAACCTTGCTCCACCATCAAACGACGCATTGCCGAGATAACCTTTGAGCGCAACATAATGTTTTGGTGAATACGATCTTTACGCAAATCCAAGAAACGATATTTCAAACGCAATTCTTCAGGCGCATCATCTTCCTGAGCAACTTGGAAAGGCAAAACCTCTGCACGAGAATGAACCTCAAGAGCCTCAACCTTAATTTCAATATCGCCTGTCGGCATATTTTTATTAACGCTTTCACGGTGCAATACCTTACCCGTAACGCCAATAACGCTTTCGACGCGAATATCGTTGATTTTATCGAACAAATCGGAAGAACTGTCAATCACACATTGGGTAATTCCATAATGATCTCGTAAATCTATAAAACATAGATTTCCCAAATTTCTCTTGCGATGTATCCAACCGGCTAAAGTAACGGTTTTATTCACATCACTTTCCCGCAATTCCCCGCAGGTATGTGTTCGATATTGATTCATAAAAACCTCTTTATTAACATTAATTAACAAGCCTTTTATTTGTAGAACCAAAAATTCCCATTTGCAAGCAATTAAACAAAATTTACGCCATTAAGACACAAAAAAGGCGAGACGCAAGCGTCCCGCCCCAAAATTATTCACAAGATAAAACAAATACTCCTTCATTCAGACTTTCTTTAGTCAAAACGACGAGTCGTTTTACTTGCTTCATTTTTTTAAGATCCTTTATCAACAAAGGAAAATGTTTTGCCTCCAAGGCAATTGTATCGGCATTCGATTGCAGAACCACCGCCAACAAATCCTCTTTGGCTTTCCAGTTGTTTTGCTCCAGACAAGCAAGCTGCTCTAAGACCAACATTTTGTCCTCTGGTTCAACCCCTACACCGACCATAGAGGTCATATTGAATCCTTTTTGCTCATCATCAAAAGGCAAAAATTGCTGCCAAAAATTGTTGAAATCTCGGTGAGCCGACAACAATTCCTCGACATTTCTGGCATTTTTGACAACCTTTTCTAAGAGCTCAATGTCCTTGCCCAGAACCAAACGAATTGCACTCATCCAAGCTTCAAATTCGCTTTCCGGATCTTTGTTGTAGTTGAATTGAAAATATTCTTTCAAAAGTAATCGGCTTTTCACCAATACTTTTAAACGTTTATCAATATCAATTGCAACATACACGTTATGTTGCAATAAGCCGAGCCAATACTCGTCCAAACATAACGTAAAGAAAAAACGTTTCATATCAGCTTGTGAGATAGATGTTTTTTTCTTTTCACCTTTCCAAACGCATTCTTCGGTCAAGCGTTTATGGGTAGCCAACATTGGCGCGTCTTTTCGCATTCCCATCAACAAAGATGAATTTTTTATCCCCATTTGAGTCGCAACTTTTTTCGGACGAGCAGCTACCTCAGCAGAAATGACTTTAGGTTTCTTTATTTTGTCTTGTTGGTACATATAATACCAACGTTCTAACTTTGCAGCACCTGCTTCATCTTTGGCCACAAACATATAAATTTCTGCCAAATGATGTTTCATTGCCGCCAACGCGCCTAGTCGCAAAGACAAAGCCGCACCACCTGCAAATATTTGTCCTTTGCGCTTCTGCAGCAAATCTTCCTTTTCGCGAACTAGACAATAAAGTTCAATAATATCCTGAGGGGAGTAATTAAACTTTTTAATGTCATCGTTCATAATTTCTGCCATTAAGGCCAAAAACTTTTTGTTAGCATTACTTGTTTCCATAATAAAAAATAAAAATTGGTAAGACATAAAAATGATAAATTAAGTCTGTTATAGCCAACATTTTAGACAAAATCAAGCTAAAAAACAAAAAAAAGGGTGGTCTTTTGACCAACCCCTTTAAATTTCCTTTTCTGGCTTAAGGATTCAATCTCTTTCTGGATCCCAAGATTCGAACTCTCTGATTTCAGCATCCCAAAGGATGACTTCAGTCCCAAGAGCCTGCGCAATCTTGTCGAGCTGCGGCTTCCACTGTTCCACCGACAACAGGCGGTTCTTCGAACAGAAAATCTCCACCCATGGCGTTTCATCGCGCGCCAGGATATCCGATACCTTCATCTTCAGATAGATTTTGTGTTCTGCAGCCACCTCTTCAACGATGCGTTTTGCTGTTTCCACTACCTCGTCAAAGGACTTACCCTCAACGCGGATGGTACCTACGATCTGCGTACATTTGTCATCACCCTGTCCATAAGCATGAAGCTTATAGTAGGTAATCGGAGCAACGCGATGTGCCATAGCGCGGCAAATGCCTTGCGTTGTGTTTGAGTGATTACGGATGCGAATACGCATGTAGTCCTCCGTCACATAACGCGAAATATACACAGCTTGGCGAACGTTGTTACTCTGGCTTTCAAGAGCTGCTTTCAACGATGCACTCTTCGGTGCAAACAAGAACCGTTTTACTTTACTTGTTTCCATAAGGCATAATGTTTATGAGATTAATAATTGTTTGGTGAATTCACACATGCTGATTAAAACCACCACCTTTAACCAACATACATAATGATATGCAATATGACTTGCTCTATATCTCTTCATAGACAAAATTGCAAGTATTTTTTCAATTTTTTTAAAATTTTTTTTGACATTAAACGAAAATTAACAACAATCAGTTATTATTTTTCAAAAACGAATCAATAATGGATAAAAAATGAAACTGATAAACACGACCACGGCCCTGCAAGATTTTTGCAAAACTCTTCAAAACCACGAATTCATCACGGTTGACTTGGAATTCTTAAGAGAAAAGAGCTATTACGCCCACTTATGCCTCATTCAAGTAGGCGCCGTTGACGATTCCGCAATCATTGACCCCTTGGCACCGGACCTAGATTTATCAGCCTTTTTTGACTTATTGTGCAATCCCAAAATCACCAAAGTTTTTCACTCTTGTCGTCAAGATATAGAGATTCTCTACAAACTCTCAGGCTTCATTCCCGAACCCTTGTTTGACACGCAAATTGCCGCTATGGTCTGCGGTTACGGCGATTCGGTCAGCTATGAAACTTTGGTCAAAAAAATCTGCAACATAGAATTAGATAAAACTTCGAGACTCTCCAACTGGTCTTTACGCCCGTTAGATGAAAACCAACTACAATATGCTCTCAGTGATGTAACCCACTTGGTAAACGTTTACCTCGGATTAAAGCAACAACTTCAAGAAAACAAGCGCCTTCATTGGCTGGATGAAGAAGCCGAACTTCTAACCAAACCCGAAACCTACATGGTCGCCCCGCATGATGCTTGGCTCAAAATCAGACATCGCTCACATAGCCCCAAGATGCTCACGATTTTAAGAGAATTAGCTGCTTGGCGGGAAGAACGCGCCCAAAGAAAAGATGTTCCCAGACAAAACATTATCAAAGATGACCTTTTGCTAAACATTGCCGCTCTCTGCCCCAAATCTAAAGAAGAATTGGAACAAGTCCGTGACATGCGCAAAGAAATTTCAGGGGGAAAACTTGGTACCGAAATCCTAGAAGTTATCCAAACCGCTTTGCAAATTTCACCGGAAAACTATGTAAAATTGCCCAAAGACAAACCCATTCCGCAAGGCAGTGCCGGACTTTATGAGCTCTTAAAACTTTTGCTCAAACTTGTTAGTCAAGAAAGTGGGGTGGTTGCCAAACTAATTGCCACGGAAGAAGATTTAAAATATTTTGCCACCCATAATGAGCGCAACCTACCCATACTCAAAGGCTGGCGCAAGGAAATCTTTGGAAATCAGGCTCAAGCCCTCAAAAACGGACAATTAAGCATTAGTTATGATTGCGCCAAGCATGCTATTAAATTAACACAAATATCAGAAGCAAGCACGCCTCAAGCCTAAAATTCATATTCACTTTTGTAAGGCTTATTATAAATTTTATCCAACAGCGCAAGCAGTTTCAGGGTAGCATCACTTTTGATTGTATAATAAATTGTTTGCGCTTCGCGTCTGTTTTTAACGATTCCTTCTTGCCTTAACACAGCCAAATGCTGAGAAAGAGCCGATTGGCTAAGCCCGACTTTTTTCTCCAACGCTCCGACACTGTGTTCCCCCTCACGCAAATGCCACAAAATTTCCAAACGTTTAGGGTTGGCAAGAGCCCTCAACAACCCCGCTCCTTTTGTAATCACTAAGTTTTTCATGTCTTTCACTCCTTGGTTTATTACTAATATACCATAAACCAACTGCCTTTGGGAGTTATAGAACAACTAAGAGCTATATCAACTTTAGCCGTTAATCACATCTGCTATTGTTTAAGTTGCCTTTATGAGAGGAATATAATAATATTGCTATAATCAAAAAGGAGAGATTAAATGACCGAAGAAGAATTGAAAAATTTAAGTTTTGAAGATGCTCTTCAAAAGCTGGAAAATATTGTGCGCGAACTCGAAGGCGGACGCATTAAATTGGACGACGCAGTTGCAGCCTATGAACAAGCCGTTCAGCTCAAACAATTTTGCGAGCAAAAACTCAAAACCGCGCAATTAAAAATCGAAAAAATTGAAATTGCCCCTGACGGCACCATGACCACCGCCCCGCTTCCACCTATGGAATAAACCAATGACTGATATAAAAACAACCCTTTCCGAATATTCAGCAAAATTCAACCAAGCCTTACCCACTTTCTTTCCTCTCCCGCAAGGAGCTGAAAAAAGAGTAGTCGAGGCGATGCAATATTCCGTTATGAACGGAGGTAAAAGACTAAGACCTTTCTTGGTTTATGAAACGGCACGTCTTTTCGGACTTGATTTTAACGCCTCGCTTTGCACGGCCGCCGCTCTTGAAATGCTTCACTCTTATTCACTGATACATGATGATTTGCCCGCCATGGATAATGATGATCTCCGCCGTGGCAAACCAACCTGTCATAAACAATTTGATGAAGCAACTGCCATATTAGCCGGCGATGGATTACTGACTTATGCTTTTGAAATTTTGAGCTCACCTAAGACTTGTGCTGATGCACAAACACGCTGCGAACTCATATTTTTGCTAGCATCCGGTGCCGGCGCATTTGATGGTATGGTTGCCGGACAAATGCTGGATTTAATCGCTGAAGATTTACCGCAAAATGAGAACAGCGAACAATTAATCAAACATATTGAAGAAATGAAAACCGGACGTCTGATTCGCTATGCTTGTGAAGCAGGCGCCGTTTTAGGACACGCCTCTTCCTCACAACGCCAAGCCTTAATTGACTATTCTCGCAAAATCGGCATAGCCTTCCAAATTGCCGATGACATTTTAGATGTTGAAGGAGAGCAAGCTCTCGTTGGCAAAACCTTAAATAAAGACTCAGCACAAGGAAAAGTTACCTTTGTCAGCCTCTATGGTTTAAACAATGCCAAACAAATTGCCAATCAATTAATTGAGGATGCTAAAAAGATTATTTCTACATTTGGTCCAGCCTCACAAACTCTGCAAGATTTGGCCGATTTTATTATCAATCGAAAATATTAATTCCAACATCAAAAAAAGGAGTTCTGTAAAGAACTCCTTTTTTCTAAAACTCAAACAATTACTTGTTTAAATTTTCCAAAATAACGGCACCATCCAAAGTTTGAACCATTTTACCGTTAATAATCATAGCCGGAACGCCATTGATTTGGATTTTATTAGCCAAATTGCTAACAGCAGCCAATTCATCACTAACTTCTTGAGAATTCATATCAGCTTTGAATTTTTCCATATCCAAACCTTGAGCTTGAGCGATTCCGTCAATTGCCTCTTCATTTAATTGACCACCAAATTCAAACATAGCATTGTGAACCTCAATAAATTTACCTTGCTTGTTAGCAGCAAAAGCGGCACGAGCGGCATATTCAGAAATCGGAGAAACGAAAGTCAACGGTTTGAAAACATATTTAACATCTGTATTGTCATCCATTACTTTTTTGAGTTCAGGATACAATCTGTGGCAATATCCACAAGAATAATCATAGAACTCAACAACAACTTTTTGCGCATCGGCGGCACCAACAAACGGAGCCTTACCGTCATTATTGATTTCATTGATATTTTCATCAATCAATTTTTGAGCACCTGCCAAAGCTTGCTGACGCATATTTTCTTCATATTTTTGCATAGCTTTGACAATAATTTCAGGATTATCAAGCAAAGTTTGCTCAACATTAACAGACTTGTTATTCTGGCAATTCAAGAAGCACATTACGGCAGAGGCAACGGCAACGACTAAAGCCAGAAGAGATACATAAATTGAATTCAATTTGTTCATAATATTGGTATCCTTAAGTTTCGAATTATAATTAAAACAAATATAATTTACTCAATTCTCAAAACATTTACAAGTAAAATATCTATATTTTTGCTCAAGATAAAATAAAAAACTAAATCATTTATTCATAAATAAAAGCGTATAATAAGAGATAAAATAACTTTTGCTAAAGAAAGAAGAAACAATGTTTCACGTTAAGATTTCACTTTTTTCAAAAACCAAATCATTGGAAACTAAAATAGACGTATTTCATGATAAAATAATTGACGTCGCCATGACATTTCAAAAAGCCATAAGAGTCTATTTAACGGAACAAAGAAGCAGTGAATACAAAAAACTCAACAAACAAATCAAACAAATAGAACACGACGCCGACATCATTAGACGCGATATAGAAAGCAGACTCTATGAGCACAATCTTATTCCGGATCTTCGAGCCGACGTTTTAAATTTGGTAGAAAATTTAGATAAAATCATCAACAAGTTTGATGAGGTTGCATATCGCTTTTATATAGAACGTCCTGATTTTCCGAAAGAATATCACATGAGGATGCTTGAGCTTTGCGACCAAGTAACGGATTGTTGCGAGAATACGGCCATTGCTTCCCGTGCATTTTTTCGCGATATTAGTTCGGTTCGAGATTATTCACAAAAGGTTTACTTTATTGAACACGAAACAGATATTTCTTCAGGGCACATGAAAGAAGCCATTTTTGATTCGGAGTTACCCTTGGCCAATAAATTGCAACTAAGCAATCTGATAACCGAAGTTGCCGACATTGCCGATATAGCCGAAGACTGTATTGATGAGTTACTGATATTCACCATTAAAAGAGACATTTAAGCTATGGACTATATGTTTTTTGTATTTTTAAGCAGTGGCTTATTTTTAGGCTGGTCGTTAGGAGCCAATGACGCCGCCAATATTTTCGGAACTGCAGTTGGAACCAAGATGGTTCGTTTTAAAACGGCGGCAATAATAGCCTCGATATTTGTCATATTAGGAGCGGTTATTTCAGGTAGCGGAGCCAGTAAAACTTTAGTAGAATTAGGAGCGATCAATGCTTTAGCCGGAGCTTTTATGTGTGCTTTTGCCGCAGCCGTAACCGTATATTGGATGGTTAAGAGTTCCCTTCCCGTCTCCACTTCTCAGGCAATTGTCGGCGCTATTATCGGTTGGAACATATACAGCAACAAACCCACCGATTATACAATTCTCTCTCAAATCATCAGTACTTGGATATTATGTCCGCTTCTTGCTGGAGTTATAGCCATTTTACTATACATTCTGACCAAATACTGTCTCAAACATGCTAAAATCCACCTACTCAGACTAGATAGCTATACCAGGTTCGGTTTAATTGCCACTGGCGCTTTCGGAGCTTATGCCCTGGGTTCAAATAACATTGGTAATGTCATGGGCGTTTTTGTAGATGCCAACCCTTTACACGCCGTACAATGGCGCAATTTCACCTTAACCAGCACCCAACTCTTATTTTTGATTGGCGGCATAGCGATAAGTGTTGGTATATTTACTCGTTCCTACAAGGTAATGCGTACCATAGGCAAAAAAATTATGGTCATGACACCAATAACCGCTTGGATTGTCGTCGTTGCGCAATCAATCGTATTATTTTTATTTGCCTCGCAAGGACTTGAGCAATTTTTACAAAGTAAAGGCTTACCCTCACTTCCATTGGTTCCGGTTTCCAGTTCCCAAGCCGTAATTGGTGCCGTAATGGGAATTGGCTTAGCTAAGGGTGGACATAATATGCGTTGGGATATTTTAGGAAAAGTCTCTTTGGGTTGGATAACCACTCCGATAATTTCAGCAGTAATTTGCTTTATTTCCTTATTCTTCTTGGAAAACGTCTTTAATCAAACGGTTTATATCGCAGATTAAAAACTACTTACCAAACTTCAAATTATTCCAACCACCTGACTTTTTCTGTTGCAGTACGGGTTGAGATTGTTGCTCCCATTTTCGAATAGGACCGCTTTGCTGTTTAATCACTTCTTTTTGCTCTTTGGTTTGCGGCACGCCAATCGGCAACAGTTGGTTTAATAACGCCGGAGAAACGAAGTCAACCGATAAGTTCTGAAAAGCTTCGACCATGGTATCAACAATTTCGGCACCGGGTTTAAAGTTAAAAGTTTTCACTTTACCGCCATAAAAAATCGAATAAGAGTAACAAGGAGCAGAAATCAGCATATCGGTAAAATCGACACCTCTGATCCAACGAATCATAAGTTTAGGTTTAATAATACACTTTTCAGAATTTATAAAATCAATATTATCAGGATTAGCAAAAAACTCCGTTTTAATTGTTTCTTGCAAAGGCTTTGCCACCACGCCGCAAAAACCGGTAATCACCATTCCGTTAATTGTATATCCACTGTAATTATGAGGTCTGCTTGCCACTTGATAACAAAAGACTTGTTCTGCACCGGTAATATTAGCCAAAGCAGCAGAACCTATAGAATCTTTAACCGCTTGCAAAATTTCCAAACGTTTTTCATCTTGCCTGCGCCAAGCGCCTTTATCTTGTTGAAAAGATTGTACGCCTTCGGCGCCGCCATCAAAATATGTAGCCTGAGCTCTGACATCACAAGCCAACGAAATACTCAAAAACAAAGCACCAACGTTCCAAATTTTAGCAACCATATCTCTCAACTCCTGCAACAAACAACACATATTATATAAGAGTTTTAAAAGATTACCTTAAAAAATCAAAATATTTACACAAAAAAGATACCCCCGCGTAAAACGCGGGGTTCTTCATATGCGGCTATAAGCCTTTAGCACTGGCCTCCCCTAAACGGGGCACCCATATTCTGCCAGACGCAATTTGTTACTACTTACCCGTAAACGGGTCATTTAAGTCCATTGTTAATTGCTCTGCTAATTGGTCTTGTTTAAGCTGTTCTCGGATATATTCCTTGATTTTTTCTGTGTTTTTACCGGTAGTATCTACATAATAGCCTTTGCACCAAAATTCTCTATTCCTGTATTGATATTTTATATTACTCCATCTCTCGTATATCATTAAACTGCTTTTCCCTTTGAGAAAGCCCATAAATCCTGATATGCTGATTTTTGGTGGTATCTTTACTAATATATGTATATGGTCGGGACACGCTTCTCCCTCTAATATTTCTACCCCTTTCCATTTACATAATTCTTTAAGTATTTTTACTATTTCTAACCTTTTATTTCCATAAAATACTTTCCTTCTATACTTTGGCGCAAATACTATATGATATTTGCAATTCCACGTCGTATGTGATAATCTTTCTATGTCAGTTTTCATAACTGTCCTCCAAATAGGTTATTTTGCGTCTTGGCAGACCGCAAAATTCTAGCCTATTTGGAGCGCTTTGTCATCCTCACCGCTATAAGCTTTACTGAACCACGCGTCTAACGCGTGGTTTTCTTGTAACAAAAAGAAACCCACCGGCCTAGCCGGTGGTTCTTCTTTAACGGGTGTAACCCTAATTGTGCCAGCGAACGCCTTAAGGGCGTATGACGGTCTGACAGGGCGAAAATTACTTGCTACCCGTAAACGGGTCAAAATCCATTG
>CASFNK010000019.1 GCA_949295995.1 uncultured Pseudomonadota bacterium | reverse complement strand
GCCTCTGCGGCCAAAAGTGATGGAGTAATATTGCTTTTAAATTCGGATGAATGGCTATGCCGTAAAAAAGGCAAAAATTTCATGAATTACAATACTCGTCGGATAATATGTGAAAATCTGAAAGGCGTAATAGATGTCTTGCCTTTTAACGATGATGACAATTCAGCTTGCGATGGCATAAGAAAAGTAAAAGCAAAATATTCGGATTGTGAGTTGGTATTTGCCAATGGAGGCGATAGGACAAAAGATAATATACCTGAATCACCGGTTTGCAAAGAATTAGAAGTAGCATTGGAGTTTGGAGTTGGTGGAGAGAATAAAGCCAATTCATCATCGTGGATTTTAGCAAATTGGAAAAAGGGAGCATAGTCCCAATGACTAAAGAGGTTGTTGTCAGTATTATCACGGCAACGTGGAACCTATTACAAAACGGTAGGCGAGAAGGAATTATCCGGTGTATAGAAAGTGTTCATAATCAAAAGGACTGTAGAATAGAACATTTGATAATCGACGGAGGTTCTAATGATGGGACATTAGAATTATTGCGACCTTATGAGGAAAAGGGTTGGATAAAAATATATTCCGAGCCGGACCAAGGTATTTATGATGCTTTTAATAAAGGGGTGCAAAAAGCTCAAGGGGATTATGTTTGCTTTATAAATTCAGATGATTACCTAAAAAAAGAGCAAGGTCTATCGGTTTCATTAAAATACTTACAAAAGACAGGAGCAGATTTTTCTTATTCACCGGTTAGCTATGAACAAAACGGTGCAATAGTTATGACCGATGATAAGACAGTAAGTATGTATAATGTTTTTTATTTTATCCCGGGTTGCCATCAAGGAATGGTTTTTAAGAAAGATTTATTTTCAAGAATTGGGTATCATGATTTATCATTTTTAATCTGTGCGGATTATGATTTTATTTTAAGAGCAATTTTGCAAAAGGCCACGTTTGTAAAGGTTCCGTTAAATTATGCCGTATTTGGTTTAGAAGGTTTAACCGGGCATAACCCACATAAAATCAATAATGAAAGCATATCAATCAAAGCAAAAAATTATGATTGCAGTTTGGAAGAAGCAGAAAAAATCCATAAAAATTTATACATTTCTTGGAGTTTACTGTTTTCATTACTAAACAAAACATCAATACAGAATAAATTTCCATACATTTTCAAGAATACGCTCCACATGCCATTATGGAAACAATTAAAGCAAATACGCTATTGGTTTTTTAAATTAAGAACCCGCAAAGGTCGGAGAGCCTTTAGAGTATTAGGAATCAATTTCATCAATGAGGAAAAGAAATGAAAAAAGCACTCATCACCGGCATCACCGGACAAGACGGCTCATATTTGGCAGAATTACTATTGGATAAAGGCTATGAAGTCCATGGTTTGAAACGTCGTTCATCATTATTTAACACCGGAAGAATAGATCACTTGGCAGGTAAAATAATTTTACACGATGGCGATTTGACGGATAGCTCAAATCTGATTCGTTTGATGAAAGAGATAGCTCCGGATGAGGTATATAACTTAGCGGCGCAATCGCATGTTAAAGTTTCATGGGATTGTCCGGAATACACGGCAGACAGTGATGCCTTGGGTACATTGCGTTTGTTGGAAGCGATTCGAATTTGTGGATTAGAGAAGAAGACCAAATTTTATCAAGCCTCGACGTCGGAGTTGTTTGGCTTAATTCAAGAGCCGATACAAAAGGAGACGACGCCGTTTTATCCTCGTTCGCCATATGCGGTAGCTAAGTTGTATGCGTATTGGATATGTGTCAACTATCGAGAGAGTTTTGGCATCTTTGCCGCCAACGGCATATTGTTTAACCACGAGAGCCCGAGACGAGGCGAAACTTTTGTAACGCGCAAAATCACCATGGCAGCTTGCCGTATTGCGTTAGGAATGCAAGATAAGTTGCAACTTGGCAATTTGAGTGCCAAGAGAGATTGGGGCCATGCGAAAGACTATGTTGAAGGGATGTGGCGGATTTTGCAACAAGACAAGCCGGAAGATTTTGTTTTGGCAACGGGTACCACAACATCTATTCGTGATTTCTGCACCATGACGTTCAAGGAGTTAGGAATAGAGCTTGAATGGCAAGGTGAGGGTATAGAAGAACAAGGCATAGATAAGAAGACGGGCAAAGTTTTGGTCGAGGTTAATCCGAAATTTTTCCGTCCGGCCGAAGTAGAGTTGCTTTTGGGAGATTCAACGAAGGCCAGAACCCAATTGGGCTGGAAACCAAGCTATGATTTGAAGGCTTTGGTCAAAGAGATGGTCGCCGAAGATTATAAATTAGCTAAAAAAGAAAAGTTATTAAATGATAACGGTTATGAAACCCTGACGCCTCGTGAGGCCTAAGGAGGATAGAATGGAAAAGAATGCAAAAATATATGTTGCCGGACATCACGGTTTAGTTGGTTCGGCAATTCTCAGAAAACTAAAAGAAAAAGGCTATAACAATATAATTACCCGTAGCTCCCATGATTTGGACTTAACCAACCAAGCGGCAACGGATAAGTTTTTTGAGCAAGAAAAACCGGATTATGTGTTTTTGGCAGCGGCTAAAGTTGGGGGTATTATGGCCAACCAAACCTATCCGGCAGAGTTCATTTATAAGAATTTGATGATTTCCACCAACGTAATAAATAGCTCTTATCGTCATGGGGTTAAAAAGTTGCTCAATATGGGGTCGTCATGTATTTATCCGAGATTGGCGCCGCAACCGATGAAAGAGGAGTGCCTGCTCACCTCTGAGTTGGAAAAAACGAACGAGGCTTACGCCTTGGCAAAGATAGCGGCAATTAAACTCTGCCGGTATTATAATCAACAATATGGCACCAACTATATTTCGGTAATGCCGACCAATCAGTACGGTATTGGAGATAATTTTAATATGGAAACGGCTCACTTATTGCCAATGATATTGCGCCGTTTTCATTTGGCAAAATTGTTGTCTGAGAATAATTTTGAGGCCATACGCAAAGATTTGCAAAAATATAAATTGGGTTGGAACCTGGATGATAAGATAAATTATGATGACAATAACTCAATAGAGCAAGCACTAAACCAAGTAGGCGCCTATCGGGATAAGGTCGTGCTCTGGGGAGATGGTTCGGTTTATCGTGAAATGATGAGCTCAGATGACTTGGCCGATGCTTGCGTCTACCTGATGGAAAATAAAAATTATAAAGATATCGGAGAGCATGTAAATATTACGGACGGTACGGATATCCAATTAAAAGACTTGTTTTCCATGGTCAAAGAGATTGTAGGATTTGAGGGTAAAATCGAATATGATACCAGCAAACCCAACGGTACCCCACGCAAACAAATGGATGCAACGCGCATAAAATCTTTGGGTTGGCAACCCAAAATCCCATTAAAGCAAGGAATAAAACAATTTTATGAATGGTATGTAAATGAGTAAAAGTTTACCACAAATAACAGTAATAACAGTGACCTATAATCTAATAAAGAATGGTCGCAAAGAATTCTTTAAGCAGTGCGTGGAAAGTGTGCATAATCAAACTTATCCAAATATAGAGCACTTAATCATAGATGGGGCCTCCACAGATGGCACGGTGGAAATGTTGCAAGAATATGCAGATAAAGGCTGGATAAAATATATATCAGAACCGGATTCAGGGATTTATGATGCCATGAATAAAGGCATATTAAAAGCCACAGGTGAATATGTAGCTTTTTTAAATTCGGATGATTTTTATTATGATAAGCAAGCAATCCATTATCTGGTAACGGCAGCACAAAAAGAACAAGCGGATGCATGCTATGCCAGTACCAAGGTTTTGTCAGAAACGGATGATAGTTTTCTGTATGATTGGATAGGAAAAAATGCATTGTATCCTCCTTTTGGAGAAATTCCAAATCACCAAACTTTTCTAATAAAAACATCTGTAATGAAAGAGTTAGGCCTATATAATTTAAATTATAAAATGTCTGCGGATAGTAACTTTATTTACAATATGGTAAAGCATAATAAAAAGTTAGTATATGTGGATGAATTTATTATAGGTTTTAGACTTGGAGGAATTTCGGATATCAATCAGCAACAAGTATTACAAGATCAAGAAAATAGCTTTTTTGAATTCTGGGGAAACGAGTTAAAAATAACGCCGGAAGAAGTCCATCAATTAGCTCATAACAATTTTTATGAATTACCATTTTTAGAAACTTTAAAGTTAGGTTCAAAATTACAAAAGCCGGAATGGATAGAAGAATACTTTTCGCGTATATTTGATATTCAATTACATAAAAAGCTAGTAGAGTATAGACTCAGAGAAAAAACTTATCACTATAAACTATTAACATTCATTCCTCTTCTAAAAATAAAAAGTAAAAATAATAAGTATTGGTTCAAATTATTTAATTTTTTACCTGTACTTAAGGTGGATGCAAAGAGTTGTAAGCTTTTTAACATTTTACCATTGATAAGCATCAAAGGTAAAGAGACAAGAAAAATATATTATTTATTTGGATTCTTACCATTTTTGAAAATAAAAAAAGTTGAGGCTAAAAATGATATGTAAAATAATAAAAAACAACAAAAAATATTTGTGTATTGGCAAGTTTAGAATCAAATATGGGCGAGTTTCGCCGATTAAAATATTACAAAATCATATAGACAAAATGTTAAACTCTAATTTGGCTAATCTAGAACAGACACAAAACGAAATAATACAAAAAATAGGTTGTGTGCAAAGTAAATTGTTAGAGTTGCAAAGCATAACATTACCAGCTTTTCATGTACATCAAAAAGTATTTCCAAAATATAAGGGAATTAATAAAGGTAAAGATGTTGTATTAATGGGAGCTGGACCAACATTGAATCAATATCAGCCAATAAAAAATGCTATACATATTGGGACTAATAGAACTTTTAAGTTTGATAAAGTTTTGCTAGATTATTTGTTTATTCAAGATAATTTAATCGCAGAAAACGATCAAGAAAAGGCAAATAAGTATCAAGGAAATCAGTGTAAAAAATTTTACGGGATGCATTATTGGGTAAAGCCAATCTCTGTTACAGATACAGAAGAAGCAAATGCTGAAAATTTTTATTTTATAGATAGGGATGCTCCAACTAGTAGTTTACAAAATTTTCATAGCGACATCTCATTAAGACCATTAAATACATGGAGTTCAATAATATTTCCCGCATTCGAGTTTGCGCTTTGGACTCATCCAAAAAGAATTTTTTTAGTGGGTTGTGATTGTTCACATACAGGACACTTTGATAAAGTAGAAAGTACCTTATCTTCGGATAGAATAATTTATGGTTGGCAATACATGAAAGAATATGCTGAAAAATATTATCCAGATATTGAAATTATCTCTATAAATCCAGTTGGTTTAAAGGGGGTATTTAAAGATATGAAACAGATAAGAACAACAAATTAAATATTGAAATCATATAAAAAAGAAAGAGACAAATGAAAATTTTACTAGTCAATGATACTGAAAACGATTATCACTTTGGGTGTACGGGAACATCAAGAGCCGTAAAAAAATATTTATTGCAAAAAGGGGTGCTATCTCCCAAAACTTACACAGTAATAGACTCTTGGAGCATAAATCCTAGCCCAAGCAATATTAGTGATTTTGATAAAGATGAATTTTTTTTAAAATGGCAAGAGAATAATGTAAAATTGGAAAAAGACATTTTGGTCAATGATGTTATTTGCTGTACAGGAGAAGGAACAATATCCGGATTTGAAGGCAGAAAAGCAGCACAAAATTTACTATATCTTATGTATATCAGCAAAGTTAGATATGGGAAGAAAACTATAATAATTAATCATTCTTGTTTTCCTGATATGAATAATTACAATATTGATATAAATAACGAAGCATATAAAATATACCAAAAAGTATATGAAACATTAGATTATTGCGCTGTAAGAGATGAATTGTCTTTTTCCATTCTTAAACAATTAGGTGTAAAAGTAGAACAAGCATTTGATTGTTTACCATTGTATATAAAAGAGTTATATAAAGAAACGGCAAAACCGTTAAAACTACCGCAAAATTATATATTGTTAAATGGCGGTTCCACTTTTTATAAAACATTTCATAAGTTTATAAAAAAAGATTTATGGAAGATACAAGCAGCCAAAAAGAATAAAGTATTTTTTCTATTTTCCCAAACAGGACGTGTTGCAGATGATGATTTGCAATGTATAGCCTTTATAAAAAAATACAATAAAAAACTTTCCACAAAAATACTTCGTCGCCAAATAGGGATAATAGAAGTTACTTCCGTAGATGAATGGTTAACAACGATAAAAAATGCAAAAATGTTAATATCAGGAAGGTTCCACCATTCCATAGCAGCTAGGGTATTTGGCACTCCATTTGAGGTTTTTGATGGCAACACCCCAAAAAATAATGTATTTAAAGAAAAACATACATTAGAGGAAATAATGCTCCTTGCTCAAAAAAATTTTATTTGGGAAAAGGTTAATAAAAAGGCTTTATCAAGATAAAGGACTAAAAGAATGTATAAGTATCAAGTTTATCAACCGAGTTTAACCGGAAATGAAAAGAAATATGTAAATGAATGTCTGGACACGACCTGGATTTCATCTAAAGGAAAATTTGTAACAGAATTTGAGAAAAGTTTTTCCAACTATATAGGTGTAAAGAATGGTACAGGGGTTTGTAATGGCACAGTAGCCATACATTTAGCATTAGTGGCTTTAGGCTTAGGCGAAGGAGATGAGGTAATCGTTCCGACATTTACCTATATAGCCTCAGCAAATCCGATATTACAAGTAGGAGCTAAGCCTGTTTTTGTCGATTCAAAGAGGGATAGCTGGCAGGTGGATCCAGAAGATATAAAAGCCAAAATAACACCTAAAACTAGAGCCATTATGGTCGTTCATTTATATGGACATCCGTGTGATATGGATGCCATAATGAAGATTGCGAAAGAGCATAATTTGTTTGTAATAGAGGATTGTGCTGAAGCTATTGGTTCTGAATATAAAGGCAAAAAGGTAGGTTCTTTTGGCGATGTTTCATGTTTTTCCTTTTTTGGAAATAAGACCATCACCTGCGGTGAGGGTGGAATGGTTTTGACCAATAGTGATTATCTCTATGGTCGCCTAGTCCATTTTAAGGGGCAGGGTTTAGCTAAATATCGTGAATATTGGCATGATACCATGGGTTATAACTACCGTATGACCAATATCCAAGCAGCAATTGGTTTAGCACAATTTGAGCAAATAGATAAATTTATAGAGAAAAAGCAAAAGGTAGCCCAATGGTATAAAGAAAAGTTGGCAAAATTACCGTTAATTTTTCATGATGCCAAAGGAGATGTAAAGCATACATGGTGGATGTGTTCAATATTAGTTTCCAGTTCGGAAGAAAGGGATGAATTACGTAATTACCTTAAAGCACAAGGGATAGAAACCAGACCAACGTTTTATCCAATACACACGATGCCGATATATGCCCAAAAATATGAGTGCCATCCGGTTGCGGAAGATATTGCGCTAAGGGGAATTAATCTTCCATCATATCCGGGATTAGAAGAAAAAGATATAGATTATATCTGCGAGAAAATAGGAGAATTTTATGCCAGATAAACTTTTTATAATAGGTTGCGGCGGTCATGCTCGTAGTGTTGCGGATATAGTATTGGATAATGAACCAGATACAGAAATTGTGTTTGTAGATTCAAACGCACACCCAAAAGAAACTTTGTTTGGATTCCATGTAATAAAAGATTTACCCAAAGAAGCAAAGAATATTTTTGTTGCAATAGGAGATAATAGTAAACGAAGTGAAGTAATGACAGGAATAGAACCGACGACAATAATCTCCAAACGAGCATATATAGGAAAAGATGCCATAATAGAGGCAGGATGTTTAATTGCAAATGGAGTATTTATAGGAAGCCAAAGTCGAATAGGTAAAGGAAGCATAGTTAATACCAATGCGGTTATAGAACATGAATGTAATATAGGAGAATATTGTCATATTGCGCCAAATTCTAGTATTTGTGGAAGATGTCAAATTTCAAATAATGTTTTTTTAGGAGTGGGTAGTGCCGTTAAAGAAAAGATAAAGATTGGCAAAAATATAACGATAGGAGCAGGAGGAGTAGTAGTAAAAGATTTGCAAGAGCAAGGAATCTATGTCGGAGTTCCTGTAAAAAAGATTAAATAATGTAGGAAAAGCCATGAAAATAGGAATTATTACAGAAAGTTTTGTCGGGTTATCAGGGGCAAATGATTTTTTAAAACACATAATTTATTCATTGGATTTAGTGGCAAAAGAACAGAACTTAGAACTGTACATATTGTTAAAAGCCATAGAATATCGTCGTTATAAAGGTCTCAAGAGATGGTTATGTAAACATCAAGAGCCAAAAAGATTAAAGAATATTTTTAAAGAATTTAAAAATATAAAAAAGATTGTTTACACTCAAGATGTTTTGGATAATGTAATCACGCAGTATCATTTAGATGCAGTTTTACCTGATACTAAATTACGTCCTTATTCTATTCCCGTTATAGGCTATTTATACGATTGCCAGCACCGCCATATACCGGAATTATTTACAGAAGACGAGATAAATTATAGAAATTGGTATTTTGGAGAAATGGTAAAATCCCACCATAAGATAATGGTAAATGCCCACACTGTAAAAGAAGATTTGATAAATTTTTTTGGAGCGCAATCGGAACAGATTTTTGTTTTGCCATATACCCCTAAAATAGATTTACGCTTTTATGATGATTACTCTCAAAAAATAAAAAAATACCATTTGCCGGCAAGATATTTTACGATGTCGAATCAGTTTTGGATTCATAAAGATCACCCTACGGCCTTGAGAGCATTTGCTCAATATTTAAAAACAGATTCGAACATGGAATTCATATTTACCGGAGCAATGGAAGATTCAAGACGACCGGAATACATTCAAGAACTAAAACAACTAGTAAAAGAATTAAATATAGAAGATAAGGTTCATTTTTTAGGGCTTATTCCGAAAGAAGAACAAATACAAATTATGAAAGGAGCAACAGCAGTAATTCAAACCACCTTGTTTGAAGGAGGCCCCGGAGGAGGTAGTGTTTACGATGCTGCCGCTTTAGGAATTCCGGCAATTGTTTCAGATATAAAAACCAATCAAGAAATCCAATATGACAGAGTTCACTTTTTTAAGGCGCAAGATGTACAAGATTTGTGTCGAAAGATGCAAGATGTTGTCAAAATAGATTACCCGAAAATTTCGGTAGAAAAATTAAAACAGAAAAGTGAAGAGAATATGAAAATACTGGGACAAGAAATATTGCTTACACTTTCAGATATAAATAAGAATTATTCTAAAATGGATAAAATATAATTTATAATATAATAGGAGTTTGTAATTGACTGAGACAATACAACAATCCCAAATAAAATATAGCCCCAATAGTCTGTGTGACCAAGTGGGTAGAGTATTCTTCTGGAATGGTCGCGTTTTTAGAGAAATAAACAAAACTGCCGAACAAGAAGTTAGAGATTTATTGTCGTCAGAATTATTTGAAATTTTAACGGCAAAGCATTATATTCCAGAAACTAAAATTGCAGATTGCAAGATTGAAGGAAAAGACACTCTGATTCTAGAGCATGAGAGAATTCAGCCATCATCGCCAAGTGATTGGTCATTTTCGATGTTAAAGGATGCGGCAATATTTTTATTGAAATTAAATTCATTATTAAAAAAACATGGCTACAATTTATGGGATGGACATTTAGCTAATGTTTGCTTTTATCATAATCATCCGATGCTTGTGGATTTCGGTTCAATTGCATCCCAATCCCGTGGAAGTTGGTTTGATGGAGAATTTATCAGAACTTGTTGTTATCCGTTAATCCTTTTTACCGAAAATGAGAGATTTCTAGCCAAAACAATCCTTAGTGCCCGTCCTCAAAGAACTCTACCTTTGCAAACAATAAATAAATCTGAGTTGATAAAGAAGTGTTTCAAACGCTTTTTTGGACATATACATCTAAGATATTGGTTGCGAAACAGTCAAAAATTAGAAAGAAAATTATTACAATCACAGTTCTTACAAAAACACATTCATGAAAAATTTTTAGAAAAAACAATGTGGCAAAATTATCAAGATGACTTATTTGATAATATAGAAAAAGGAAACGTAAGTAACAAATATCAGCGTTATGAAAAAATTAAAAATTTTATTCAAGTTTATTGTTCGGACGCGACAAGTGTAACTGATTTGGCAGGCAATAGGGGAGGAATGTGTTATTATTTAGAGCACCACATGCCGCAATTGCAAAATTTAGTAAGCATTGATTATGATGAAACGGCAATTGAAGTCTCCTATAATTATTTCAAAAACCACGATACAAAACTCAATCTAATTCTTGGAAATTTTATGGTTCCAATAAGAAGTGATTTTGCTCAAGGTTTTAGGTCAGATGTCGCAATAGCCATGGCTGTTACGCATCATCTAATATTAACACAAGGTTTTCATATTTCGGCAATATTTGAAGCAATAAAGTCATTTTCTAAAAAATATGTGTTTATTGAATTTATGCCACTAGGATTATGGGGGGGGGGGGAGAAAAACCAGTGGTTCCTGAATGGTACACGTTGGAGTGGTTTCAGCAATCTTTTGAGCAATATTTTACATTGCTTCATACCGAACAACTGGAAGAAAACAAAATATTATTTATAGGAAAAATCAAAGAGTAATAAGGACAAATTTATGCAAAGAATAATAAAATACATATTGGAACTATGGTTTCGCTTTCCTGAGAAATTACGTTTTTTATTGGTGGGCGGATTTAATACGGTTGTTTCTTATGTAATGTTTGCTGGCTTAATATTGTTGTTAGGGGAAGCAAAATATCAACAAAGTTTAGTTCTTTCATGGGTTTTGTCATCCTTTATATCTTTCACAACCCAGAAAATATTTGTCTTCCAAACCAAAGGAAATTGGTGCAAAGAATATATCAAATGTGTTTTAACATGGAGCATCGGATATGCTATCAATGCGATAGTTTTGGAAGTAGTTGTTTCTGCTTTAGAGATGAATGTCTATATTGGTCAAGCATTATCCATTATATTGACAACTGTAATAACGTATATATTGTTTAAACACTTTGCATTTAAAGGAGAACGTTAAATGTCAGCATTTAAAGTTTCAGTAGTTGTTCCCTCATTTAATGAAGAAGGAAATGTTTCTATTCTTGCAGAAAAATTGGTAAAAATTTTAAAACAATATGCAGACTATGAAGTAATATATGTAAATGATGCATCGACGGATAAGACTTTAGAAAAACTAAAAGAGTTGCATCGTAAGAATCCCAAAATAAAATATCTTTCGTTTTCAAGAAATTTCGGACATCAATATGCCCTGAAAGCAGGCATTGATTATGCGACAGGGAATTGTATTATATCGATGGATGCCGATTTGCAACATCCGGTTGAATTGATACCTGAATTAATATCACGCTGGCAAAAGGGTAATAATATTGTTTACACAGTTAGAAAAGAAAGTAAAAACCAAGGCTGGTTGAAGAGGAAGACCTCGAATTTGTTCTATAAGGTTATGCGTTTTATGACAGGAGTAAATGTTCCTCAAGGGGCAGCAGATTTTCGCTTAATAGATGAGAAAGTAGCCGAAGTAATTAGAAACACGTCAGAAAAGATATTATTTTTAAGAGGATATATTACGTGGATGGGATTTCGCCAAGAAGCGGTTGAATATATTCCGGCAAAAAGATTTTCAGGAAAAAGTAGCTATACATTAAAGAAAATGATAGCATTAGCAATTACCGGAATCACGTCCTTTGGAATAATGCCTCTTCGCTTAGCATCTTTATTGGGTATATTGGTAACATTTTTAGGTTTAATATATGGGATATATGTTTTGTATATGAAACTTTGGGGAACGGCATATATAGTTACCGGTTGGGCATCATTGCTCATTACCATATTACTTTTGGGTGGTTGTCAACTATTTATTATGGGAATTTTAGGAGAATATATAGGATTAATTTTTATAGAAACTAAAAAAAGACCTAATTATATAATAGAAGAAAAGGTAAACTTTGATGACTAGCAAGCACTTACCCTACAAGTTAATATATATTATTTTTCTTAGTATCCTTTGTTTAAGTGGGATTTATTTCATTTTAGAAAATCCCGAATGGATATTTGGAGATGATATTGAGTGGTTGCGCACAACCGCCATCGGCTTAACCGAACCGATGGCGGTTCATATGCAAATGGGACGTTTTGTTCCTTTAGGGCATTATGATTATAATTTGTTACCATTTGTTTTCCATGCGACATCAGTTCAAGCACATTATATATGGGTGGCTTTATCTTTTGTTTTGTTTGTTTTTTTTATGGGAAAACTTCTATACCAAGCAAGCTTACAAGCCTCTCAAAACAGAGCTTATTTATTGCTTTCGGGATTAGCCTTTAGCGTTCTTCTCTTAAGGGGAGAAACGGTTATGCTATTTATGAGCGTTATTTATCCGGAAAGAATTTTGACGCTTATGCTTTGCTTTTTTATGTATTTTTTATTTCAAGCCCAAAAGACACAACAAACCAAGTATTATATTTTAGCATTTTTCTCTGCTGTTTATGCTACATATTGTAAAGAACCGGTTTTTGGAGCATTAGTAATTATAGCTTTGACCAATTTATTGTTTAACTACAAACAATTACCCTTAAAACAAAAAACATTTAATGCTTTATTGATTCTAAATGGAGCAATTTTTTTAGGTTTGTATTATTGGATTGTTTTAAGACAAACTTCAGATTTTTATAATTCAGGCAAAGCAACGGATTTATCATATCCGAAGATTTTTGTAATAATGTTGCAAAGTATGAAATTTTATTATTTGATTTTTGCCTTTGCCATATATCAAGGAATAGCGGTTCTTTTCTGCAAAGAAAGAAATAATCTTTATTACGATAGTTTACTTTTTGCTTCAGCTGGTTATTTCTTAGCATTTAATTTTATTAAATTTTACCAAAGCTATTATTTATTTCCGGGAGCAGTCTTAGCATTGCCGGCAATTGCATATTATAGCGTTAAGCTCTCTCAGCTAAAAAAATATATATTAGCTATTTTAGTTTTACTCTTGATTGTGACAACTAATAGCGAGAATGATGGTGTAAAAAGAAGACTTTGGCAATATAGAACACAACGAGCAGAAGATATGTCTAAGTATCAAGATATCGCCAATATCATTAAGCAAGGAGGAAAAGTCTATTGGTATCAACCGCAAAACCAATATCCAGAATATGAAAAGTATAAAAATTACCTGGAATGGCGAGAAACTATATCTGAAACATTTCTGAATTATTTATTGAAAAGTGTTAATCAAAATTATCTACATCTAACAAGTACGCACACACAGATACAACCCAAAGATGTTCTGCTGTATTCTGTAGAGTATTCACAAGAATTGACAGGAAAAAAGTTCTTGGAAAAGATAGAAGAGAGTAGTTGGTTGAAAAATGTAGATAGAGTAGGCGGAATAACAATTTATAAAAAAATTTTTATACAGCCGCTTCCTCTAAACAGTGAAGTTAAATTTACAGAAGAAAAATATTTTCAGTTAAATGGTTTTTCAGAAAATGAAAACGGAGGTCGATGGACCACTCAAACAGATGCGTCGATAAAAGTGAATATTGCGCAAAAAGACTTGAAAGGTATAAAATTAATATTTGATGTAATGCCTTTTGTAAATGAGAAACAACCGACATTAATAAGTGATATATATATAGGAAATGAAAAAATAACGAGTTGGAAGTTTGATTGGGGTAGAAAAAAATCATATCAAGAATTATATATTAAACCAAAGTTTATTCGTAAGAATAAACCATTGAAAATAAGTTTTCATTTTTCAAATTCTAAATCGCCGAAAGCCCTAGGAATAGGAAAAGACAGAAGAAAACTTAATTTACATTTTAAGAGCATAAGAGCAGAAGGATTGTAAGAGTTATGACGATATATGTATTTGACATGGATGGGACATTGACGCCGCCGCGTAAACCGATGGAAGCAGATTTTGCCAATCGTTTTTCTTCTTGGCTCGATGAAAATAAAGCCTTTATAGCCACAGGCTCAGACATATCTAAGGTAAAAGAGCAGGTATCTGAGGCGATTCTTGATAAGTTTTCCGGCATATATTGTGCTATGGGTAATGACTTGTGGTATAAAGGCGAGTTTTTGTATCATAAGGATTTTACACCGGAAGCAGAGCTGTTAGCCGATTTGGAGAGTTTACGTCAAAATAGCCAATATCCCTATACTTTTTACCCGAATTATATTGAAAAAAGAACCGGAATGCTAAATTTTAGTATTTTAGGAAGAGATTGTCCTTATGAAGAGCGAGAAAGATATAGTCATTGGGATAGTCAAAATCAGGAGAGACTAAAGGTCAGCCAGTATTTAAGTTCTCGCTATCCGCAATATGATTTTGTGTTAGGAGGATCAATATCCATTGATATTGTTAAAAGAGGTTGTGGCAAAGGACAAATTGCTAAGCATCTTCGTCAAAGTTATCCTCAAGAAACCATCATATTCTTCGGAGATAAAACCATGAAGGGCGGAAATGACTACGAATTGGCTCAGGCTTTGAAACAATTAAGCAACACCGAAGTTGTTCAGGTTGATGGTCCCGAACATGTCTGGTCAATTTTATCAAAAGAATTAGCTCAAGTGGCATAAAATATAAAAAAACTCCCGATTCGAAAGAATTGGGAGTTTTTTGAAAATAAGATAAATTATAAAAACTTATCCAAACTTTGAATATGTCTGACAGGAACTTTATATTCTCTGGCGACATCATCATCTTCAATTTCCACAATCAACAGCTCATCAACTGATTTAAGAGGATTTCTGGCTTTTTCATTAATATTATCGAGCATAATAGCACTTTCTCTGCTACGATATAAAAGAGCACTTGAACCTCCGTCATAAACAAAACGAGGATTTTCCGGACCTCCTTGATGATATTTGATGATAATCAAAATTTCACCGGCAGCATTTTGCAAAATATCATATCTGCCTTCTTGTTCAGAGTTGTTATTGTTTGCCATAATAAGTTTCCTTATAAAATGAACCATCAAAATTTAAGAGCAAGATAGCATATAATTATTAACAAATATACTACAAAATAAAAATTTTACAAAAAAAATGATTTTTTAGGTTGACTAAGTACCATTTATCTTTTATATATCACCTCGTTGTTGAAAACAAATTATTGGGTGCGTAGCTCAGTCGGTAGAGCATTTGACTTTTAATCAAAGGGTCTCGGGTTCGAATCCCGACGCGCTCACCAATAGAAACCCTAGCTAATGGCTAGGGTTTTTTGTGTACTTTGGCGAGATTCGCTTTCTCCTTATTTGCCGAGTCGTAATAAGATATTTACATGAAATGCTGTTAACATTTGCCATAAGCCTTGCAATTTTTGTAAAAGAAACTATTCATAGAACATAAGCCTAATTATTAAAAAATAATTGTATGAAAGATGTGGTACTAACACAAGCGGCAATAAAGTATATTGTCGAGCACAGACAAGGCACGCGAGACGAACTGATAGAACAAATTGGAGAAAAACTATATAACGAATTTTGTGAAACAGGAATAATTTCTCGTGATGCATGTTGGAAATTGATAAGGTTCTCTAAAGCAAATTATGAAAATTATTTTAGAGAAGTAGAAACCTAGCGAAGGAACTAAAGAAAAATCCCCGAAACTCAAAATCGGGGATTTTCCGTAAAATAAGCCAAGAAAGCACTTGACTCAAAAGAGAGGATAAGTCTAAATAAAATCAAGATTAAATTTTGAGAAAAAGCAATGGCTACCACGAAAAACTTGTATTTAACCAAAATCCAGCTCAAAGCCGAGTTGGAGCGGTGTTTGAATTGCCCGACAAAACCATGTATGTCAGCCTGTCCGGTGAATTGTAGTCCGCAGGAATTCATTTCTCATGCCAAAAAAGGGGAATACGACGAGGCGGTTAAGACAATCACCCGCAATAACCCCATGGGGCAGACTTGTGGATTAATTTGTCCCGATAAATTTTGTATGAAGGCTTGTACACGGAGTCATATTGACTTTTCGGTTAATATTCCCAAGGTTCAAGCAACCATATTGGAAAACTTTAGAAAAAGCACGGAAGACTATCAAAACACCCATGCCAACGGGCATAAAATTGCAGTTATAGGAGCGGGTCCGGCCGGAATGGCAGCAGCTTCCGCTTTGGGTAAACAGGGATATCAGGTAACCGTTTATGAGGCTTCGGAAGAAATCGGCGGTGCGCTAAATTTAATTCCGGATGAACGCTTGCCTCATGAAGTGATTGAAAAAGATTGGTCTTTTATTTATAATCCGGACTATATAAAGCTTGAGCTCAATGCCAAAGTAGCAAATCCGGAAGAGTTATTATCACAAGGCTTTGACGGCGTGATTGTCTCTACCGGCGAGCCTAACTGTACGGATTTAAATATAATAGGTGAAGACAACAGTATTTCTTACATGAAGTATTTGCACAATCCAGAAGTCTATAAAACAAGCGGCAAAGTAGCCATAATCGGCGGAGGAAATGTTGCGGCAGATTGTGCTCTAACAGCCGCGGCCAATGGCTCTGAACATGTTGAAATGTTTGTCCGCCGTCGGTTGTCGGATATGCGTATTTCCAAATACGAATATTTAGAGCTGATTAATCGCCAGGTAAACATTACGGCACTGACCAGCCCTGAAAGATTTGAAAAGAAAGACGGAAAGATTTCGCTCTTTGTCCATAAGAATCATTTTGAGGATGGAAAACTCCAAGCCTTACCCAATTCCACCATTGAGCTTCCGGGCTTTGATTTGGTGATTAAAGCCGTTGGCAGTAGGGCGGATCCTAAAATTGATAATCCGCGCATTATCTATGCCGGAGATTGCAAAACCGGCGGATCGACCATTGTGGAGGCTTTGTCCTCAGGTAAAACGGCGGCTGAACTGATGATAAACGAATTAGCCTGTGCCGCAGAATAAAAGCAATAAAAAATCCCCTCATCAAAACGGAGGGGATTTTGCTTAATGAAAGTTTTAAGCGTGAAGGCCGGCCTGATAGGCTTCATCCATTGCCGGAGAAGATTGAATATCACCGATATTCCAAGCCCCCGTGCCATAAATAATGCCTTTTTCTTTTGCATTATCCAAACAATCTTCGGTAAAGCCGCGAAAAGCCTCTAAAACGCGTTGCATATTTTGTTTGCGGGTGTCCGCGGCGGCAATAATGAAATAAAATTCTTTATTGCTGATTTCGGTATATCTCGGCACGTAACGGTCAATAAAAGTTTTCATTTGTCCGTTCATGGAATAGAAATAAACAGGAGTCGCCAAAACAATCACATCGGCATCCACCATCTTATTCAAAATTTCTTCCATATCATCTTTTTGAACACATTTATGGGTGTTGTTGCAAACGCCGCATCCATGGCAAAAATTAATATGTTTGTCGTTGAGATTGATTTTTTCAATTTCGTGTCCGGCTTCACGAGCTCCGCGAATAAATTCTTCGCACAGGGGTTCGGAATTTCCTTTTTTTCGAAAGCTTGAAGAAATTACTAAGATTTTTTTGCTCATTTGCTATCCTTTCCAATACAAAGTTACGATTTTTTTCTAAAGAGATGAAACAGCGGCAATCCCGTTAAGCGTTCTGGGATAGCCGATATAAGGCAACATTTGCGTCAGAACCGCAAATAAGGTTTCTTTGTCGTTGCCGATGTTGATATTTCCTTGGGCATGGGCTTTGACCTGCGCATCAGCGCCGCCTAAGGCTACCAAGGTTGCAAAAGTCAAAAGTTCACGCGTTTTGAGTTCCAACCCCTCGCGGGTATAGTAGTCGCCGAAACAATTTGCCGACAAAAAGTCTTGAATATGTTTGAGGTTTGCGGGAGCATTTTCACGCATGGTTAAAATATTTTGTTCTCCGAAAATTTGGCATTGGGCCTGCAAACCCTTATCAAAACGTGTTTGGGCGGTTACACTTTTCTGCGAAGGCAAAGGGAGCTCTATCCCTCTTTTTTCCATAATTTCTTGAGATAAGAGCAAAAAGTCAGCAGCCTTTGCCATCCCGACATAAGGTATGGTTTGCACAACCGCCTCACTGAGTTTGACCGGAGCTATTTTGTTATCCAAAGCCTCTTCAAAAACTTGGCTGAAGGTCTCTCTCCCTTGTGCAGCCACATTGGCAACGATTAACACCAAATATCGCTCCTCGTTTGAGAGTTTGTTTTGCGGCAAAACCTCATTTTTAACAAAGTCTTGCCATGCTTGCGTAATGTCGTTTTGGTTAAGTTTCGAAGTCTGAGCCATTTTATTTCTCCCGATAACAATTCCTAAACTAAGTCCTACCGTCAGTAAAACGAGGGAAAGAATAAGTCCTTTTGCCTTCATTATTTATATTCCTCATCTTTGACCGGCTCCAACCATGTTGCCTCATTGTTGGGAACATTTGTCTCAACCGAAATATGCGTAAACCAGCTATTGGGAGCGGCACCGTGCCAGTGCTCAACATCAGGGGCAATGCGAACGACATCACCCTTATGCAAAATTTGAATTTCTTTGCCTCGTTCTTGGTAACGACCTTCACCGTTGAGAACGAGTAAGATTTGTCCGCCGCTGTGCTTGTGCCAGTTGGTGCGGGCTTTAGGTTCAAAAGTAACATTACCGATGGGCGCATTAAAAGTTTTGTCATTAGGGCTCAGCATGGTGAGATAAGTTTGTCCGGTAAAAAACTTGCCGTAAGGATTGGGAACACCTTGTTCAAAAACGGTATCAATCGGTGCTTTGGGCATAATTTTCTCCTTGTTTGGGTTAAGGTTAATGAGTGTAATTTCCGATTCTGCGCCAAAACGCATTTGCGGTCCCCATTGTCCGGCACCGTTAGAAACGTAAATGAAAGAGCCGTTCTCTAAAGAATATAAACCGGACAAGTAAGAATTATAAGCCTTGGTCAAAATATGAAAAGGAAAGATTTGACCGCCATGTGTATGACCCGCCAGCTCCAAGTCAAAAATCGGGGCATTGTCAAAATCACTTGGCGTGTGAGACATTAAAATTTTATATTGATTATTACTTGCAAGTTTGAAAGCTCTTTGGGCGTCGGCTTCTTTTTTGTATGCCTGACCTGAGAATAAATCGGGAATACCGGCCAAATAAACTTCGCCCAACGAAACGCCATTATTTTCCAAGAATTTAAAATCGAGATTTTTAAGAGCAGTAATGCTTGCCTGATAACCATTATAAAATTCATGATTTCCGGTAACAAAATAAACGCCGAGTGGTGCCTTTAAGTCTTTGAGGAAAGACAAAGTTTTGGTGCTGATTTGTGTGTCATCATCAATAATATCTCCGCCGAGTAAAATGACATCAGGTTGTAACTCGTTGGTTCGTAGAACGATATTTTTGACCTTATTGTGAGAAATGACGCGGTGGATATGAATATCACTTAAAAAAGCGATTCTCAGAGGCTTTGAGATTTTATCCGAGGCAATTTCAATTTCTTTGACCTCTGGAACTTTCGTGCCTGCATATAGTGCATAAGCGGAGCATAAAACGGCCGCCAATGTCAAACCTAAATTGACTTTTCCGGAATTGAGCAATGAGAAGGCAGAAGAATTGATAAGCCGACACCCCAAGAGAGCCAAATCGCGTAGAAGAACACCGCTGAATAAGATAATGCCCATAATGTAGATAAAATAGAGCAAATAACGATAAAACGGATAAAACTTTCCCAAAAGATGCTCGGCGTTATACGAGACAAGTAGGGGAATGCACCCACAAATCATCATAACAAAAAAACACAGAGCTTTCGCACTCCAGAGAATATCAAGTCCGTAAATCAGCCGAAAAAACAAATACAAAAAGACCAAACACCCTAAGGCAGAGGTGGTAATTGCGCAAGAAATCATCGTTATCTCCTCTCAAAAAATTTTTTCGATTCTGTTCTTATCATAATTTTTAGAGTTAACTCTAAGTCAAGAGTTTTTATTGACGGAGGATAAAAAATTTATTACAGTCAAGAAAAAAAGGAGGAAATTATGGGATATTCAATCGGGCAAGTTGCCAAAAAAACAGGTTTAACAGCACATACCCTCAGATACTATGAAAAAGAGGGCTTGTTACCCTTTGTCAAAAAGAGTAGCTCAGGTTTGAGAGTTTTTTCGGATTCGGATATTGAATGGTTGGTATTAATCGAATGCCTAAAAGGAACCGGAATGAGCCTCAAAAACATAAAACAGTATATAGATTGGTGTATAGAGGGAGATTCAACCCTGACTCAAAGGCTCGAAATGTTCAAGAATCAAAAAGTCAAATTAGAAGAACAGATGAAGCAGCTTCAAAAACACATGGAAAAAATCAATTATAAAATCGCTTATTATACGGAAATAATAGCCAACGGCAGTGAAGGCGTTTTTGAGCGTAATCCTAAGTTGGCGGCTGAAAGAAAACGGGTTTATGGCAAATAAAATGTCTGAAAATGACATATTTTCAAGGCTTTCCAAGTCGCCGTTTCGTTCCCGCTTTAGGCTTTCAACAAAAGATAAAGCCTACGTCTCGACCAAGGGATTGGAAACAATCAAAAAACACGCCGAGGATTTTATCGCACAAAGATTAGCCCCGGCCGAAATTGAAAACAACGGCAAGCAAACCCCCATGCGTAATCATCCCGTATTTGTGGCACAACACGCCACAGCCTGTTGTTGCCGCGGGTGTTTGGAAAAATGGCACCATATTCCCCAAGGTCGCGCTCTGACACCTGAGGAAGAAAGTTATATTGTTGAGATTATTATGAGTTGGATTACAAAACAACTTTCTTAAATAAGCGAAGCGACCTTAACGGCAACGACTTTTTGCAAATCACTTAAAGACAGTTCAACCTGACAGCCGATTTTTCCACCGCTGAAAATTATGCTGTCAAAGTTTTGAGCACTTTCATCAATAAAAGTCGGAAAAAGCTTTTTCATGCCGATTGGTGAGCAACCGCCGTGAATATATCCGGTTAAAGGCAAAAGTTCTTTGCTTTTCACCATTTCGACGGATTTTTCCCCGGCGCATTCGGCAGCTTTTTTCAAATCAAGCTCTTGAGCCACCGGAACCATATACACATAATGTTGTTTGGATTTTCCGATGGTAACCAAAGTCTTAAAGACTTGCGCCGGATTTTGGTTAAGTGTAGCCGCTACTTCCACGCCGCTGAGTGCGGTTTTTGCATCATAAACATAGTGTTTATAAACAATTTTGTTCTTATTCAAGATTCGCATGGCATTTGTTTTAGCTTCCATTTTTTATTCCTCTGGTGATTAGTCGGCAATATGGCTTTAAAATCTGTGTTTTTTTGTTATATTACCGAAAGATTAGATAATAAAGAGGTTTTTTTATATGCTGATAGAGGTTTTTTTATTTCTGGTCATGGCAGGCGTTTTGCCTGTAGCCATAAAAGGGAAAAGACTTTCATTCTTGTATTTATTGTTGCTGGTAATAAGCAGTATTTTAATGCTTTGCTATTTTTACCAGAATTGGCAACAAGGCACCAAAGATGACTTTACGTATGATTGGGTTTCCTCGCCATATTATCCTGTCAGAATCCACCTTTTTTCCCATATAACGCATTATGCGCAGATATTTCCATTTTTCCTCATCAGCGTGATTATGATAATTTTTAATTGTTTCAGCAAAATCGAAAAACGAAAATTAGAGCAAAACGGGCTGATTTGCTTAAATTTGGCGGCATTGATAATGCTGATATGTAGTGAAAACACGATTCAGCTTTTGACCAGTGCTTGTGTAATTGATATTTTAGGCTTTTATATTATTCATGAGAGTGCCGCGCGCCGTAAATACATCTTTTATAATCTGATGGCGGATATGGGGCTGTTTATGCTCTTTGCCTTGATATGGGGTTATACGGAATCAATCCGCTTGAGTGAATTCGAAAAATATTTTGAGCAAGGCGAACATAAAGATTTAGTTTCTATATTGCTTTTATTATGTTTGTTTATCAAATCTGGCTTATTTTTATTTCAACCCCCGTTACTTAGTTGGAAAATGTTAAATATGCGCACGATTATAGTGTTGGCATTTCTATCCACGCCGATAAGCGGTTTTATTTTACTGGCCAAAACCTTGCCCTTATTGCCGCTTTCCCAATATTCCGAACCGCTTGTTTTGTTTTTTGCTTATGCCTCCATGGCTTGGGGAGGGATTGGCGCCATGATAATTGATAACTTACGCTCAAAGCTCATTTACCTCAATATGGTATTGGGAGGCTTAATGTATGCTTTATTAAACGCGGGCTTTACACTCGAAAACCCGATGTTTACCTCTCTGTTATTGGGGGGATTTTTGGTAAGCTGCAGTTTACTTTTGGTAACACTTGGCAGTTCAAATGAAGTTTATGTTTCATCAATGGGCGGCTTTATTAGTAATCTCAAGCTCTCCTTCGTGGTTACGCTGTTTTGTATGTTGGCATATATTCAAATATTATACGAACTTTCGCAAAGCTATTATGTTATACCAATGATTGCCTTAGGGCTGATATCGGTGAGTATGGCCTCAATTTGGTCGCATATTTATTTTAGTCCGTCCAAGGCAGACGAGCGTGTTTTAGCAATGCTCAAAAATCCGCCGTTTATTTATTGGGGGATTATTTTAAGTTTGGCGATATATGTTCTTTATCTGGAAGGGACCCCCGAAGGTGAGGCTTATTTGCTTTGGGGCGGAACGGTTTTATTGGCATTAAGCGGAATTTTCAATAAAATAATCCCCATTTATGAAAATGAGCAAATCCAAGAAAGTGATTGGTTTTCAGATTTTTACCATTATTTTGTGATTGGCCCGATTAAAGTTTTGGGACGAGTTTTGTGGTTGACGATAGACTTTTTGATAATAGAACGCACCATAATCTATACCTCAAAAAACACGGTCAATTTGCTGATAGGCTTTTTTCAAAAAATTCATACGCAAGCCAAATGGGCCTACCCGTTTTTCCTTATTTTGGGATGTGGAATGATATATGGGTCCTATATTTTGGCAGAGGGGAGGTAGAAGATGAATACGTCTTTAACTCTGTTATCAGCATTAATAGCCGTTCCTTTGATTGGATTCTTGTTCACCTTATTGGCTAAAGATGACGAAAACACAAGAGGCCGCAATGTCTTTAGTGTAACGATTTTAACTTTAGTTTCAAATTTATTTTTGTTATGGCGGATTGCGCTGAATTTAGAACCAGACAAAAGAGGACTTCAGTTGTCCGAAACCTACAATTGGTTAGATTATCCCAAGATTGATTTGGTTTTCGGCATAGATATGTTTTCGCTTTTAATCATAGCGGCCATTCATATTGCTTTAATAATAAGTTTGGCAGGTATTCGGCATCGTAACCCAACCCAAAAATCGCTTTATGCTTTATGTCTGTTATTTTTAGCGATGATAAACGGTTTGTTTGTTTCCGCGGATATTTATTCTTTTTACATATTTTTTGAGGCGATGCTGTTACCTCTGTTCTTATTATTAGGAATATATGGAGACATCAAGCGTCAAGTCATTGTTTCTCGATTCTTTATCTATAACTTTTTAGGGGCAATTTTTTTGTTTATAGCCACGGCAGTTCTATATAATCATGAAGGGCACAGTATATCACTTTCAGCTGTCAGTAGGCTGAATTTAAGTCCGAAATTGGAATTATGCGTCTGGGGGGCTATTTTTGTATCTTTCTTGTCGCGTATCCCGATATGGCCGTTTCACTATTGGATATCATCTGTTAACTCAGCAGTGCGCAGCCCGTTAGTGTTTAACATTGTCAATCTGATACCCTTAACCGGCGTTTACGGCTTTATCCGCTATTGTCCCGAAGCCGCTCCGGATAATGTCAGCTATTATTTTTATATTTTAGAAATAATTGCCATAATCAGTATGTTGTTTATAGCATTAATAGGTTTAATAAATAAGGATGTGCAGTATAAAATTTTCTCATTTATGACGATTTATTATATAATGTATATGTTAGGGGCATTATTACCGATTGATAAGATTTTGATAAATATAGGTTTTTCTTTATTTGCATTTATCATCATTACCGCCACGCTGGAAATGTTGACCGCCTATCTGGAAAACGAGCAAGAAGATAAATCCATTGGCGCGCATGGGATATTGTGTCGCGTTCCCAAACTCTCGTTTATTTATTCATTTTTGGTATTAGCGGCGGTGGGAATGCCTGTATCATCTTTGTTTTTGAATAATTTTGTGATTTTATCGCATTTATTTAGTTACAACATTCGCTTAGGAATTTTGATAATGTTTGCACTGTTGTTGGTTGCAGGAACCTTAATTCAAGAACTTTATATTTTTAAGGACAATTCGAATATTACGGAAGACACGGTCTGTATTATGGATATTTCGACCAAAATGTTTGGCTGGCTAATTATTTTATCTGGGGTACTCATAGTTACGTTTATTAACCCGTTGTGGTTTATAGGGGGATAAGATGAAAGCGTATTACATCAGTCTTTTGCCGGAAATAACTTTATTATTGGGAAGCCTGATAATGATGTTGACCAATCATTTTCGAAATGCTGCTACACCAAAGACAAACTTTACCATTGCCAAAATTTCTCTATTTTTGAGCATGGTGCTAAGCATTATTTTTTACAATCAAAGTTTTTGGCCAGAATATTTTAAGAACACGCCTTATACCACAGCTTCCAAGGTTTTGATAGATATTTTGGCGCTAGTATCATTTTACCTAGGCTGTAAATGGTTTTTAAGCAAGAACCGCTCCAGCCTGAATTTTTATCTTTCCGCAGTCATTTCTGTTTTGTTGTTATCTTTAAGCATTTCGGCACAAAATTTGTTGGTTATGTTGGGGTGTTTGGACATAGCTTTCTTACTTAATCTGGTGTTTATAAAGCTCTATCCCGATGCTGAGGACGTTTCCTCGATAATGCACCGTTATATTATGGGCTTTATCATCATGAATATTTTTTGCCTTGTGGGATTATATTTAATGCATAGCAACGGTATATCTTTTGACTTTGCCGCCGCAAAAAAAGCCTATAAGCAGATTACAAACCCTAGTTTTAGGGAGTATTTATCGGTAGTTCTTATTATCATAACTTTGTTTTATATGTTGGGGGTTGCGCCGTTTCATTTTTGGTTTGCCAATGTTCAATCGGTATCAATTTTGCCGGTCAGTATGTTTTTAAGTTTTATTCCGCCACTGGCATATATTTCAATTTTGATAAATGTTTTATATAATGTTTTTTATCCGCTTTTTGATACGTTGCATGTCTTTATCATTGGGTGCGGTATATTATCCGTCATATTAGGAGCCGTAGGTGTCAATGGGGAAAGCAACCTGAGAAAAATGTTTTCTTATGTTTCGCTTTATAATCTAGGGGCTATCCTTCTTTGTTTTGCTGATTTTAAAGCCAAGGGGATTTTTACGGGCTTTGTTTGTTTAATTGTTTATATTTTGGCTTTGTTGGGAGTATATACGGTTTTTTATGCCTTTAAACGCAAAGGGGAGTATTTAACGGACATCACCAGTTTATCAGGCGTATCCAACATTGTTCCTTATGCCTCGGCATCTTTTTTAATTTTTATGGTCTCGCTATTGGGAACGCCGCCGATGTTAGGTTTTTTAGGCAAACTTTCCCTAATTAATTACTTGATTGTTCAAGGAAATTATGCTTTCATGGGAATATTATTAATGGCCACGCTCCTTATGGCTTATGCCTTTTTAAATGTAATCAAGACAATATATTTTGATAAAAGCGAGAGTGGATTTGATAGAGTAGATAAGGGAGTCTATATATGCCTGACCATCAATCTGTTTTTGGTCTTAATCTCAATATTAAATCCAAGTTATCTCTTGCATGATGCGGAGCCGTTACTCACAACCGTTTTATAAGGAAAAAACATGGAATATATCGGCGAATGGATGTTGCACGATATGGAAGAAGTAGGCAGCACCAATGACGAAGTAAAAAAATTAAGTGCCAACATTACCGGCGAAAAGGTCATCATTTCCGCTCAAAGACAAATAAACGGTCGAGGCAGAAGGGGACACAGCTGGATAGGGCTGGATGGCAACTTATTTTTTTCCCAAGGTCTTGAATGTGAATTAAGGAACATTGGAGCCATGGTCTTTATTTCCACGCTAAGCCTGTGGCGCACGATACAAGATTTAAATCCCGTATTAAAAGTTGAGTTGAAGTGGCCCAACGATATTTTAGTAAACGATAAAAAAGTCTCAGGCATGTTGCTTGAAAAAGGCGAGGGAGATTATTTGATAATAGGAATTGGAGTAAATTTGAAAATAGCTCCAAAATTGGTAAATATGCCTTATCCCTGTACCAGTCTTTCCGATGAAGGAATAGACGTTGAGAGAATAGAATTTTTAAGCAATTACCTTAAAAATTTCAATTTGTATTATGAGATATGGGAGCAACAAGGCTTTGAACCGATAAGAACGGAATGGCTTTCTCATGCCAAAGGTTTACATGAAGAGATTATGGTTCATTTAGATAATGAGGATTTATCAGGTATATTTGAGAGCGTAGATGAGCAGGGTTCGCTGTTATTAAATACGGGAACAGAACTAAAAAAGATATATGCGGGAGATGTGTTTTATCCTCAAAGGAAGCAAGTAGTCAATGAGTGAAGAAATATTAAATCAAACAGAAGAACAAACACAAATGCAAGATAATGCAGAATTACCGCCTTTTTTGCAAAAAGAGGGATTTTATTTTATAGCTTTGGGCGGTGCCGAAAAAGTCGGTATGAATATGTATGCCTATATTTGCGAAGGCAAAATCATTGTGGTTGATGCCGGCTATGATTTTTTAAATGATGATTTTCCCGGAATGGAATTAGGTCTTGCCGACCCAAGCTGGCTTGAAAATTATAAAGATTGCATAGAAGCGATGTTTATCACCCACTCACATGAGGATCACTTTGGTGCAATTGCGCATATCTGGCCGAAATTAAGATGTCCGGTCTATGCGACGGATTTTACCATTGGGCATATTGAGCCGCGCTTAAGAGAGTTTAAGTTAGACGGCGAGGTTGAACTCATTTCGGTAAATGAGAACCCAATAGTAAAGTTAGCAAATTTTGAGGTCGAATATGTGCCGGTTGTTCACTCTTTGCCTGAGAATTCGGCTCTGAGAATAAAGACAAAATACGGCACTATTTTTCATGCCACCGATTGGCGGTTTGACGACGGTAATATAGAGTTTTTGCAAACTTCTTATCAGCGGTTGGAAGAGATAGGCAATCAAGGTATAGATTTATACGTCGGCGATTCAATCCACATGGCACATGGAGCAACCCAACCCTCAGAGATGGAGATAAGGCAAAGTCTGATAGATTTGATGCCGAGATTCAAAAATACCTTGGTAGCAACGTGTTTTGCCTCCAATGTCGCCCGCATGGAAAGTTTGATTTTGGCGGCTCACGCTTGCGGTCGCACACCGGTTATAGCCGGCATGAGTTTGATTCAAAATATGAACATCGCCAAAGAATGCGGCATATTAAAAGATGTCCCTTACTATGTTGAAGCCAAACAAGCCATGGACATTCCGCTGGATAAAATGCTTTATATCTGCGCCGGTTCGCAAGGCAATTATCGCAGTGGTTTGACAAGGATAGTCAATGGCGAGAATAAAGACATTAAGTTAGGCAAAGGCGATGCGATAATCTTTTCTTCACAAATTATCCCCGGTAATGAAGAAAAAATTGAGCGTATGCAGGAGAAATTGCGAGATGCAGGCGTTGAGGTGATATCATCGGAAGAATATAATGTGCACACCTCCGGACACGGCACCAAAGAAGATATAAAAAAGATGTTTTCTCTTCTGCGCCCAAAGGTAGTTATTCCGGTTCATGGAGACAAACGAGCTATTCGCCAACAAAAGCGTTATGCCGAAGAGTTGGATTGCGGAGTTCAGCAAGTTCTGATAGTTCGAGACGGTGATGTTGTTTTGATAAATTCAGGAAAAGCGGAAATTGTGGGAGAAATACCCACTGATGAGCTGGGCTTTGATAGAAAAAAACTCATTAGCCTAGGTTCTCAATTGGTCAAAAACAGACGGCGCATTGCCTATAATTGTAGCTTGTTCATTACGGCGGTTCTGAGTGAGAATTGGCAAGTAGAAGATTTAGAGATAACCTCGATTGATATTTTGGAAGAAGATGATTTTAAGGCTCTGGCGGAAGAAATCAAACAAGAGATGATAGTTTCAATTCCGCAAGAGGTAGTAAAGGTAAATTACCATGCTCATGCTTTGAAAGATTATATAGCGGCAAAAATCCGCAAGAAAGTTTTCAATGCGACGGGCATAAAACCGGTAACGTTTATTCACTTTTATAAAAAGCCCACGGCAGAAGAAGAGATAACTTTTGAAAGCGGCGAAGATTTTGAAGAAGATAAGCCGGAGATTTTATATAATTCGGATTAAAAACAACGGGGTGAAAATCACCCCGTTTTCTTATTCAAAGCTAATCGGAAGATAGATTGTAAAAGTCGTTCCGTTATAAGAAGTAGAGGTAACGGTCAGGTTTCCCTTGTGGCGAAGGATAATATGCTTGGCAATAGCCAAACCAAGACCCGTACCTTTGATATTGAGGTCTTTATGCTCTTGCATACGGTAGAAACGCTCAGTTAGGCGCGCTAAATTTTCGGGAGCAATTTTTGGTCCTTTGTTATTAACAGAAATTGCCAAGGCTTTGCCTGGAGCTACCTTAAAACTTTTTGAAAGTGGAATTTGCTCCACCACTTTAGCCTTAATCAGCAAGTCGCTTTTAGCCACGCCATATTTAACGGCATTGTCAGTCAGGTTTTGAATCACTTGTTTAACTTGATGCCCATCAGCAGTAATGATAGGTAAGTTCTCTTCCAAGAAAGTATGAATGGAAATTTCTCTTGCTTTTGCTTTCATATCAAGAGCCTGAGCCACTTCTTCAATAATTTTTTTCACATCAACTTTTTCTTCAGGCAAAGTATCTTGGCTCATTTCAATTTTTGAAAGCGAGAGCAAATTCTCAATCAAAGAGGACATATACTCGGCTTGCTCTTGCATAATTTTTAAAAATTTATCTCTGGCTTCGGCATCATCTTTGGCAGTTGTTTGCAAAGTTTCAATAAATCCGGAAATAATAGCCAAAGGAGTACGGAGTTCATGGCTGGCATTAGCCACAAAGTCTGATTGCATTTTTTCAATTTTCATGGCCTTGGTCATATCATAAAGTGAAATCACCGCCACGGCACGCCCTTTAGAAAGATAAGGAAGTTGCTTGATATGGGCATAGAGCTTTTGCTCGATAGGCTTTTTGATATAAAAAATCAAATTCTCCGATTCGCTTTCTTTTTTTAAGACTTTGGAAACCGCATCAATGAAATTATTAGACGAGATGAGCTGTTCTACATTTTTAGAAGTAATGTTTTTGCCAAAAAGAGTGCGTGATGATAAATTTGCCCCGATAATATTTCCGGATCTGTCAATCATCATAATCGGGTCGGGCAAGGTGTCCAAAACGGCGGTATCGGAAATGGCTTGAGCTTCCAGATTATCGGTTTTAGCCGCCCAAAAACGATGCATGGAGTTAACAGCTTCCACAATTTCTTTGGCGTCTTTTTCGGAGACATCAATTTCATTATTAGGCATTTCACCTTTAGCAAAACCTTTAACATAGTTTTTGAGCTGTTGCATTTCAAAAGAGATGGGCAGTAAGAACACGATGTTAAATACAATGATTGTGGCATAAGAAATAATAGCCATGGACGGTGTGAGCATTTTAAGAGCCACCAGCATAATAAATACCAAAGCCGGTGGAAAAGAGAGCACCAAGACACGGTCGGCAAATTTATTGTTTTTTTCAAATTGATAAGTGTTAGAACTTTTCTTAAACATCTTCTTGTCCCATAAATGATAAAAAAATCTGGACGAATAGTTAATTTATACTATTATACAGATAGTTTAAATTTACTAAATAATTGCAAAAAAATAATGACTGAAAATACATCTTCTTCCATAACGCCGATGATGGCGCAATATCTTGAGATAAAAGCCCAACATAAAGATTATTTATTGTTTTATCGCATGGGCGATTTTTATGAAATGTTTTTTGATGATGCGGTTACAGCCTCAAAAGCATTAGACATAGCCTTGACCAAGCGCGGCAAATATGAAGGGGAAGATGTACCGATGTGTGGCGTTCCTTTCCATGCCTACGAGAGTTATTTGGCAAAATTGATTCGTCAGGGCTATAAGGTTGCGATTTGTGAGCAAACCGAAGACCCGAAAGAAGCCAAAAAAAGGGGCTATAAGGCGGTTGTCCGCAGAGAAGTCATACGTTTGGTAACGGCAGGAACGCTAACCGAAGACAACCTCCTTGACTCCAAACGTAACAATTTTATTTTAAGCCTTGCAAAATTAAATGAGACTTTGGGGCTTTCGTGGTTGGATTTATCCACGGGAGATTTTTATACGCAAGAGTTAAATCTGAAGGACAAAGAAGAAGCGGTTGTCTTGAGCTCAACTTTAGCGCGCTTAAGTCCGGTTGAAATCTTGGTTTCGGACAGCTATTTGCAAAATCAGCGTGTGTTTAACATCTTAAACGAATATCGCGAAAAGCTCTCGGTTTTGCCGCAAGCAAGGTTTAACAGCGAGAATGCTAAAAAGCGTTTACAAGAAATTTTTAAGGTGGAAACCTTAGATGCCTTTGGCAGTTTTAGCCGTGCGGAAACAACCGCCGCCGGCATTTTGCTTGACTATGTTGAAAATACCCAAAAGGGGCAAATGCCGAGGATAGAAAAGCCGATAAAGGTATATGAAAATAAGGTAATGGAGATTGACGGCGCCACCCGAAAGAATTTGGAACTTTTGGAATCTTTAACAGGTGATAAAGGAGCCACACTCTTATCGGTGATGGATAGAACGGTTACGGCTTGTGGCGGACGTTTGTTGGCAAGCCGTGTTGCCAGCCCGTTGGTTGATTGGGAAGAAATTAATAAACGCTTGGATGTAATAGAGTTTTTCATCAATCATCCCCGTTTAAGAGAAGATATCCGCGAGATTTTGAAATCTTGTCCCGATATGGAGCGAGCCGTTTCCAGATTGAGTGTCAGTCGCGGCGGTCCGAGAGATATGGCTAATATCAACATGACTTTAACAGCTTTACCGAAGCTCAAAAATATGCTTTTTAATTTTAGGATACAAGCAAATTCTCTTGACGAAGGATTGCCGCAGGCCGTTCAGGAGATTGTGGAACGCTTAGGCATTTATGATAACTTGGTCAATATGCTCACCAATGCTCTGGCTGAAGACTTGCCCTTGTTGGCACGCGATGGTGGATTTATTAAAGAGGGCTATTATCCTCCCTTAGATTCTATTAAAGCGCTAAAAGAAGACAGCCATAAACTGCTTTTGGACTTGCAAAATAAATATGCCCAAGCAGTCAATATTCCGAATTTGAAGATTAAATACAACAATGTCATTGGCTATTTTATTGAGGTTCAAAGCAAATATGCGACGGAATTGCTTGAGAATAAGGACTTTATTCATCGTCAATCGGTCTTAAATGCCGCCCGTTTTACCACGGTTGAGTTAACTGAACTGGAGAATAACATTCGCGGTGCCGCCGAAAAATCTCTGGCAATGGAATTGGAACTTTATGATGAATTGGTCAAAGAAATCATTATCGCCTCGGACAATATTTCCCGCACTGCCAAAGCTCTGGCAGAATTAGATGTTGGAGCAAGTCTGGCTGACCTCGCGGTTGAAAATGATTATACGCGTCCAAAGTTAGATAATTCTTTAGCCTTTGAGGTAGAGGAGGGAAGACATCCCGTAGTGGAATATGCCATTAAAAAGGAGCATAACGGCACCTTTGTCGGCAATAACTGCACCTTGGATGAGAATAACTTGATATGGCTCTTGACCGGACCGAATATGGCCGGTAAATCGACTTTCTTACGTCAAAATGCCATCATTGCCATCATGGCGCAAATGGGAGCTTATGTTCCGTGTAAATCAGCTCATATCGGTATTATTGATAAAATCTTTTCCCGTGTCGGCGCCAGCGATGACTTGGCCAGAGGTCGTTCAACCTTTATGGTTGAAATGGTTGAAACTGCCAGTATTTTGAATCAGGCGGACGAACGTTCTTTTGTTATCTTGGATGAAATCGGACGCGGTACAGCCACCTTTGATGGTCTGTCAATTGCTTGGGCGGTAATCGAGCATCTACACGAAGCCAATCATTGCCGAGCTTTGTTTGCCACGCACTACCACGAGCTCACAACGCTAGTGTCAAAACTCAATAAGATGAGCTTACATTGTATGAAAATCAAAGAGTTCAATGATGAGGTTATCTTTTTGCATGAGGTTATCGAGGGAGCGGCGGATAGATCGTATGGTATCCACGTTGCCAAATTGGCAGGTCTTCCGAGAGTTGTTATCAAAAGAGCCGAACAGGTTTTGAACTCATTAGAACATACGGGCAAACAACAAAACATTGCCGCTTTAGCCGATGACTTACCTTTATTTGCGACATTGAAACCTAAAGAAGAAGTCGTTGCCGTGAAATCAGAGCTCTCAAAATTCATTGAAGAGTTAAATCCAGACGAGCTTACGCCGCGTGAGGCACTGGAAAAACTCTATGAGTTGAAATCTCTAGGCTAAATAAAGATTGACAAACAGCAAAATTGCGTTACTCTGCCCACAGAGTGATTAGTAATTTTGTTGTATCATTTTAAACTATATTTTTATGGAACCGAAAAATAAAATCAAATGCTATCTTTATTTGGATAAAAACACACATGAGGTAGTGAAGTGGCATTATGGAAAAGCAGAACAAAAGGAAGTTGATGCGGTATGCATTTTGCCAAAGTTTTATCTGCTCTTGCATCGTGCATTCAGTCAAAAACTGAGCTATGAAGAGGCGCAATCAATTTGTAAAGAGTATGATTCATGTTTTCCGAGTGAAACTGAATTAACAATATGTCAAGTAGCTCAAAGAAGATTGAAGGAAGTTGTATCTTCGTTAGAAATAGACGAGCAAGTCCTTTGGGAAGAGGATATCTTATCAAGCTGTTGGAACGCAGAAGATGACCCCAAAAGCCCTGACAGAAAATACCTGTTGTTAATTGCTCGCAAGACACAAGACTTCGTTCTGGTTAAAGATAAATATCTTTTGGTGGATAAGCAGTATCCGTATCAGTCTTTTTTGAACTCGTGGAGTAGTGTGATTTTGGAACTGTTTTTAGGGAATAATGTTTCAACCCTCTACTTGATTGATAAAGAGTTGTTCTTACTGCGCAAAACGGAACTATACTACATCGGGCAGTACATTAAATATCAAGATGACGTTATTCTTTGCGATAACGGCTTGTATCAATATTATGACGATGAAATGCGGTGCTTGGTAAAAGCAAATATCAGCTCTGAAAAATGGAATAATTCCAATTCAGGACATCAGGAATGGGTAACATTGGATAAAATAACCCAGGAAGGCGAACTTGTTTGTACCTTTGGAACCTACGACTGGTGTGATCATGGAGAGCAGGAAAGTGAAACGAATATTGAAAAACATTTCCGCAAAGATGAACAGGGATTGTACCAACTCTGTCAGTAAAATCAGATATAAGAAAACTACCGGCTAGACCGGTAGTTTTCTTTTTTTGAAATAAAGATAAAGAGAGAAAATTCTAACAATTCAAAAATAGAAACAATTAAATTTCCAGAAAAATAGACAAAATAAAGCAAAATAATTAAAATTATGCAAAAACAGACGATTAACGAATGGTATTATAATACCTCTTATTAATGTATTGAAAAATAATGAAATTTTGTTGTTGACATTGCAAATATTTCCTGTATATTCAACACGAATTTAATAACCATCTTTTTGTAAAGAGAGAGAATATGAACACTTATGCAACAAAACCCTCTGACATTCAGAGAAAATGGTATGTCGTTGACGCTGAAGGTGTAGTATTAGGTCGTCTTTCTGCAGAGATTGCAAAGATTCTCCGCGGCAAGCACAAACCTTGCTATGTACCTAACTTGGACTGCGGCGACTATGTAATTGTCATCAATGCTGACAAAGTAAAATTGACCGGTCGTAAATTGACCCACAAAAAGTATTTCAAACACACAGGTTGGATTGGCGGCATTAAAGAAACGACTCCTGCAAAGATTTTGGCAGGTCGTTTTCCTGAAAGAGTCATTGAAAAAGCCGTTGAACGCATGATTTCCCGTAATCCATTGGGACGTCAACAAATGACCAAATTGAAAGTATATGCTGGTTCAAATCATCCGCACACGGCTCAAAATCCGGAAGTTTTAGATATTGCGGCAATGAACCCGAAAAATAAAAGGAGCGCATTATAATGGCTGAAACCCTCGATTCTTTAAAAGAAATTAAATCTTCAGCTACTGCTTCTGCTGAAGTTCGTAAACCAAAACGCGACAGACAAGGTCGTTCTTATGCCACCGGTAAAAGAAAAGACGCTGTTGCCCGTGTATGGATTAAACCTGGTAAAGGTAATGTTACCATTAATGACAAATCAATTGATCAATACTTTGCACGTCCGGTATTGAAAATGATTATCAATCAACCGTTTGAAGTTGCTAACCGCGAAAACGAATTTGATGTAATCTGCACCGTAAAAGGTGGTGGCTTGTCTGGTCAAGCCGGTGCCATCAAACATGGTATTGCCAAAGCTTTGAATGAATATGAGCCGGAATTAAGAACAGTATTGAAGAAAGCTGGCTTCTTAACTCGTGATGACCGTGTTGTTGAACGTAAGAAATTCGGTCGTGCGAAAGCTCGTCGTTCTTACCAATTCTCTAAACGTTAATCGTTTAAGATTAGGGATAAATATAAAAGGGGTGCAATTTGCACCTCTTTTTGTTTCAGGAAAACTCTGCAAATTATGCGGGGAGGGGAGTAATTGAATAGAGGAAAGGAGAATTGTAACAAAAATGTCATAAATTGACAAAATTTCCGTATTGACAGAATTTCCAAAAAATGGTATATTCCTCTCATTGCTGACATTAGGAGAAACAAAATGCAAAACACCAACACCGTAAAAGCTATTGAGATTGAAGGATTATGCAACGCCATGGCTAAGAGCTATAATATTTCATTTCAAAAAGCATTTGGATTTTTGAGTGAAGAGCAACAAGCCATTTATGATGAATATTTGACCCGTCAATATAAAAACAAACTCAATATGTTGTTTGGTAACAACTGGGTCAAACGTGCCACTCCGGTTATGTTATACGCGACTTCGGTCAAAAATTATAAAAAGCATATTTACAGTTTGTAATCAAGTTTCCGGGTATTCCCTCCCTGTTAGCCCGGACCTAGGTAAAGCCTCTTCCCCGAGAGGCTTTATTTTTTTATTGTACACATCTTTTGTCTAAATTTTCTGGACAATTCAATCCGTTTATGTTATCCTTTTATCAAATTAAAATTATTGCGTATGAGACAAAAAATATTATTTTTTTTGGTGGGAATGCTGCTCAGCATAACTTCACTGCCGGCACAAGACAAGTTTGACCGCTTTGTCGGGCAGTTAGATCGCTTGGAACAGACCTGCCGACGTTTAATCAATACCGGCAATGAGTTAAAACGACTCTCTCCGGTAAGAAAATATGACCGCCAAACCACTCAGGTAAAATTTATGCGCTCCAAAGTGCGTAAAATTGTGATTGGGGATTTGGTGGTGGTAAATAAGAAAGATAGGATAGACGTTTACCGCCAAAAAAATGGCTCAAGAAACCGTCTTGCCTTGATTTCTAAACTTTATGACAGTAATCACATCTATACGGCAGACGCGCTGGTTGATGGCGGCGGAATTGTCAGCTATAAGATAGTGATTATTGTTGAAGATAATGAATCCGCACTCTTCAAACTTGCGGGAAATCGCATCGCCGAAGAATATGATTTAGAATATTAAGAACCCTTTAATTTATATTATTATGAAAAAAATGATTCTGATGATGATTTTCATCATCGCTGGGGTGGCATATATGCATGCCCAGCAAAGTTATACGACTCAAAAAAAGACAACCGTAACCACGGAGAAGTACAACAAGAACAAGATTGTTGCCCTCCAGTGGGGAAACCTGCGGATTGAGGCTTACTCAAAATTCCTGCAGGTTTACAGGTATCAAAACGGGCAGTGGGTACAAGATACCTACATCCCGCGAGATAAACCGGGTACTTATCGGTTTGAAAAAACACTCATCGCCGATGAGTTTATTCCGGGACGGTATATGACCCACACCATTGTGGTAACCGTCTTGAAATATGCAAAGTCGGTTGATGTGAGTGTTACCTTGAATAAAAAGGTAAAAGAAGTCTTTAGACTTTGACCATCAAGGTAATAAATTTTTAAGAGGAAAGTTCACTTTGAACTTTCCTTTTTTTTATTCTGTGGTTAAATAAAGCATAAAAGCTCTAACAAAAGGAAATCACAATGATTTATCAGGAATATGACATCAACCATGCTCGAGGCATACGTTTGTTTGAATCGGTTCGCTTGGATGGCTTAATTTTGGAAAAAGGGCATATTCTTGATGATGAGGATATTATCCAGCTCAAACTCTCGGGCATCAAAAAGATTTTTGGTGCCGAGATGAGTGAAAATGATTTAGATGGAGCAACCGCTCTAGGCGTCTTAAGTGCCAAGTTGTGTGGTTCTAATACAGCCTACGCCGTTACGCCTGAAGGTATAAGTCAGATTATTGCTCAAACAGACGGTGTTTTTTTAGCCGCAGATGACCGCATAGCCAAGTTTAATAGATTATTCCCAGATATCATCTTAAATACCATTCCGCCTTATTCAGAGGTTAAAGCCGGAGAGATAATTGCCGAGTTGGAATTAACCGTTCCGGTCATCATGTCGTCAAAGATTGATGAGATAGTGTTTAGTTTGTCAGGCAATATTGCCCTGTTGCAGGTCGCTGAGCCAAAAGAGCGCAAAGCCACTTTGCTTTATACTAAGTTTTATAATGATAAACTCGAAACCGCACACTTTACGGGTGTTGTTACCCAATTGGTAAAAGACTTCAAAAATTTGAAGTTAGATTTTGCTGTTGAGCATGAGGCAAAGCATGAGATTGAAAAAGTCGCTGATGTTTTGGAAGTTGCGCTCAAAGGGGAAGGGGAGGTTATCTTTATTATTTCGGGACAAAGAAATTCGCAAGCAGACGATGTGATTTCAGCGGCTCTGAAAAGTGTTGCCGATGAAGTGATTATCACCTCAATTCCCCAAATCGGAGCATCAGATTTATTAATTGCGCTCAAACGGGGTAAAAAGATTATTTCTCTGCCTTTCAACTATGCTACGCAAAATAACAGCTTAGCTAATCACTATATTAAGTTAGCTTTGCTTAATGATAAAATCACGCCGGAGGACTTCAAACATCCGCAAAACGTCCAATTATCTCAAGATAAAATGTTTGATACGGAAAGTGGTTTAGAGCTGATTAAAGCCTCTTCAGATAAAGGAAAAAATGCCAAAGTAGCAGCAATCGTACTGGCTGCGGGTTCAAGCCGCCGCGCTGGACGCAATAAGTTGCTCTATGAGGTAGATGATGCACCACTCTTCCTAAAAGCCGTCCATGCCGCGGTATTTTCTGAGGCGAGTCCTGTGTTTGTGATTATTGGTGACCACGCCGCTGAGTTTGAAGAGGCGATGGGCGATATTGATGTGAATATCATTTATAATCCGGCTTTTCGTCAGGGAATAAAAACTTCCATAAATTTAGGCTTAAAGTCGGTTCCTAATTTCTGCGACGGAGCCTTGTTGCTACCGGCAGATATGCCAAACATCACGCCTGAGTTTATCAATAAGATGATAAAAGCTTTTGACGCTAAGTCCGAAAAACAACTCGTTACCGCACAGCTCAAAGGGGTAAAGACCAATCCTATCATTTGGAGCAAATCTCTTTTTGATGGGGCAGATTTGGTGCCTGAAAACGCCAACCTTCGTCCAGTCTTGGTTGAGCACTCAGACTATACCAAAACCATCAAAGGCGATGAAAATTTGCTCTTAGATGTCAACTACCCCAATGACTTGCAATTATTGGATAAATAAAACAAAAGCCTCCACCAATTTATTGTGGTGGAGGCCAAAAACAAAAGTTCTTTTAGAAAGCTGCTTCACAGACGTAACCTAACATATTTGTGCTTTCACAGTTCTTTCTAATGGGGCCAGTATACCAGTTTGAGGATGAACAAGCCCCGCTTCCACTTGCGGAATGTATGCCGCATGTTATTTCATCTGACGAATAAGAATAGTCTATATAAATTCCAGCATTTTTTACTAAAGTACAAGCATGTATGCCTGTTGCTAATCCCCAATTTAATCCTCCATTCGTTTTCGCAACACAAACAGAATTTGCCGTGCTTGCATCGCCTTGTCCCATTGACACTGCTAAAATACCATGCTGTCCGCTACTATCCACTTCAACAACTTTACCCAAAGCTATCCCGTCTTTCACATAGGTATCCCCGACTTTGTATGTCGTCGGTGTTGGAGTAGGTGTCGGAGTAGTTCCATTAGCTAAATTTGCTAATGTATTGACACAACGTATTACACCTTGGGTGGAACAGGTGCCAAAATAAGCAGTTTGTCCTGTTGAAAATGATATACCTATAGGGTCATTACTGTAATTACCATATACATAATTTCCTGTTCCCAAAGATGTTGCCGAAAGGTTCAACAAAGTTGCATCTATTTTAGCTTTATTGGCATAAACAACGTCTAATTCTTCTTTAGTCGGGTTTGTCCAACTTCCTGTATTATTTGCAGTATATGAAGAACACTCTTTTCCTGTTACAGTGTAGCGACAATCAATACCTTCAGTTTTTTGAAAGGATAAAGCAATAAATTTTCCTGAAGTACTATAAACCACACCAACAGGTATTTTAGACGGGACAGGCACGGCGGAATAAGTTCCGTCAGAATAGGCAATATCACCAACAGCGATGGCTTTATTTCCATCTTGGTCGGTATAAGCGGTGCAGAAATATTTGGAATCATCAAACGGGCAGCGCAGTTTTGCCAAACCGCCGCAGTCTGAGGCCGCTTTATCATAACCCAAACCTTCGCAAGTCGGCGGCACAACGCAGGTTTGTGCCCGAACTTCCGCTACGGAGAAAGCCGTTGTCAATAACAGCATCGCTCCTATTGTCAGTTTACAGTTCTTGTTCATCGTCTTTCTCCTTTTATTTAATTTACTTAGTTTTGTTTACTTAATTCATTGCCGGCATCCAGCACCTTAAGGCGCCATCACCCCAGTAATTATCCAAATCATCCGTGCCGATGGCACAGCCGG
>CASFNK010000018.1 GCA_949295995.1 uncultured Pseudomonadota bacterium | reverse complement strand
TTCATAAAAAAACTCCTTTGCTTTTGTTAGACTTGTGCCAAACCGTCTAACTTACTTTAGCAAAGGAGTTTTTTATCTGTAAAGCTATAAGCTCTCCGGAACTACCGGCCTAGCCGGTAGTTTTCTTGTTACAAAAAAAGCATTCCTGTTTTGCAGGAGTGCTTTTTGGTAGATTTTAGGCCAATACCGTTTCTAAAACTTCTTGTGCCTTTTTAGGTTCTATGTTTCCGAGTACCAATATCTTGCCAAATTGTGAGATTTTCATCTCCTGACAAGCTTGTTTTAGTTTTACCAAATAAACATTTTTTTGGTAGTCGGACGAGAACAAAACACCGATATTTTGCTCACTTGAAACAATTATCGGCGTATTCTTTCCTGCTTTTTTAAATTCGGGAATCAACCAATACACACCGCTTCTTTCAATGAAATCAAGCGTGTTATAGTGCTCTTTATCAGAGCTGGTTAATACGACGTAATTGTCATGAAGCTCATAGCTCCAGGTTGGACGATGTTGTTTCCATTGTGCAAGAATTTCTTCCATAAAATAATTATTTAAAGGTTATGATTCCGTTATTTAACTCAAATGACTGCTCCTCTTTAGCCAAAGAGCCGTAATTTTTTTGCAAATCACACTCTCTTACAAATGAGCCTTTCTCTACCATAAACCACTGGACTGACACAGGCTTGAGCGATATCAAACGCCAAGCAAACATTTTCTTTTGCCCGATATGAATTTGTTGTAAACGATGTTTAACATTTTTGGCATTACAAAAGTAATAGTTGGTTACTCTTGTTACATCCAGCCACCATTCGGGAATAAGTCTTAGTTTGCCATCAGAAGTGTTTATAAAACAGCAATTTTCCGTCTTTTTATCCACCAGACCGCTCCGATATGTAATCGGCACTCTTTGCCCTATTTTGACTTCTTTGAGGTAAAAACTTTCCTCTCTGGCGGCAAAAGCCTGTTCTTGTCCAGGACAAGAAAAGTAGATATTACCTTGATAGAAATAGACCCAGGCATACAATTCTTCGCCTTTATTGATGTATCTGTCTCCAAGTTTGGTGTGTTGCAGGCTTCCTAATTTTTGTAAAGTGATATCCGGCATACCAATATCATTAAAGAGATGTAATAAATCCCTCGCCTCTTTAGGCAAAATGGTGAGAAGTGTCTGACACGCCTCATCTTGAGTCAAATTTTTTAGCTTCATAGCTTTATGTTTTTAATAATTTGAATAATAGATTATAATAGATATTTTTATGTTCTACTAATGCAACATTTTGTCAAAACTGTCAATATCTACAATGAAAAAAACTCCCGCCTTAAAAGCGGGAGTTTTTGTATTTGGCATCAGAATAGCGCTTTATTCGTCATCTTCCGATGTGGTTTCGGGCTCGCTGACTTCATCAAACGTATCTTCTTCCGTATCTTGAACACTTTCACCTAAGACTTCACTACCAGTTTCTTCTTCCAGCTCTTCATCGTCTCCAGCATCGGCATCAAGCCATGTTACGGATACGACTTTTTCGTTTTCGGCCGTACGGAACAAAATTACACCTTGGGTCTTGCGGCCGGCTATACGAATATCACTCACCGGCATACGGATTAATTTGCCGCCGTCGGTAACCATCATTATTTGATTGTCATCTTCAATCGGGAATGAGCTTACAATCTCTTTGTTGCGGGCAGACATTTCCATATTGGCAATACCTTGACCGCCACGTCCCGTAACACGATATTCGTAAGAGGATGAGCGTTTACCATAACCGGTGGAGGTTACAGAAAGTATAAACTGCTCATTTTCAGCCATTTCTTGATATTTTTTGGCAGTTAATACACTGAGCAAGCCGGTTTCTTCCGGAGTAACCTCGGTGCTGTCTCCTCTTTCAGCACTCATTCTCTTGATGGCTGAAGAAATACGAGAATACTCATCTCTTTCCTCTGAGGTGGCATCGCTATGTTTTAAGATTGACATAGAAATAACTTCATCACCATCTGCCAATTTAATACCGCGTACACCGGTTGAGTTACGTCCGACAAATACACGAACTTCCGTAACCGGGAAGCGGATGCATTTACCACTACGGGCGGCTAACATAATATCGTTATCTTCTTGGCAGATACGAACATTTATCAGCTTATCGCCTTCGTCTAACTTCATGGCAATTTTACCATTGCTTTGAACATTGACAAAATCCATCAAAGAGTTGCGGCGGACATTACCTTGGGCGGTTGCAAACATGATGGACATGTCTTGGCAATCGGCCTCGTTTTCCGGCAACTTCATAATGGTGGTAATGTTTTCGCCTTCATCTAACGGCAGTAAGTTAATGAACGGTTTGCCCTTTGAGGTCGGAGAACCAAGCGGAAGTTTGTAAACTTTCATCTTGTAAACCAGACCTTTAGATGAGAAGAACAATACCGGTGTGTGGGTTGAGGCAACAAACAGACGGGTTACAAAATCCTCATCTTTGGTTGCCATACCGGATTTGCCTTTGCCACCGCGTTTTTGTGCCTTATAAGCATTTAACGGAACGCGTTTGATGTAGCCGGCCTCGGTTACGGTTACGACCATTTCTTCTTTTTGAATTAGAGATTCAATGTCAGTATCGTATTCAATATCTTCAATCTTGGTGCGGCGCGGTGTGCCGTATTCATCACGAATGGCAACAAACTCATCACGCATAATACCGTAAAGTTTTTCGCGGCTGGACAAGATTGACAAGCACTCTTTGATTTCTTCACCGATGGTGATTAATTCTTCATGAATTTTATCACGTTCCAGACCGGTTAAGCGTTGCAGTTTCAAGTCCAAAATGGCTTTAGCTTGGGCTTCCGATAAACGATAAGTACCGTTTTCAACCTTACGGTCCGGCTCATCAATCAATTTAACCAGAGCTTCAACCTCGCCTGCCGGCCAAGATTTACGCAACAAGGCATCTTTTGCTTCTTGCGGATTGGGCGCGTTACGAATGAGCTCAATAACGGGATCGATATTTTCAACCGCAATGGCTAAACCAACCAAAACATGCGCACGATCACGAGCTTTGTTTAACTCAAAAATCGTGCGGCGGCGGATAACTTCTTCTCTGAACTCAACAAAGGCTTGAATGATGTCTTTCAAATTCATCATCATCGGGCGACCGTTGTTGATGGCCAACATATTCATACCAAAGCTGGTTTGCAGAGGTGTGAACTTATAGAGTTGGTTCAAAACCACGTCAGCTTGAAAATCGCGTTTGATTTCAATAACAACGCGGACACCTTGACGGTCGGATTCATCACGAATTTCAGAAATACCTTCAATTTTCTTTTCTTTGACCAACTCAGCAATACGCGTAATCAAAGCGGCCTTATTAACCTGATACGGAATTTCGTGAACAATGATGGCCTCTTTGTCTTTGTAGAGTTCTTCAATTGTTGCCTTAGCACGCATCATAACCGAACCGCGGCCGGTGTAATAGGCTGATTTGGCACCGCCATAGCCTAAAATCAAACCACCTGTCGGGAAGTCCGGTCCCGGAACAATATTAATTAAGTCATCAATACTAATATCGGGATTGTCAATATATGCACAGCAAGCATCCAAGACTTCGCTCAAGTTATGCGGCGGAATGTTGGTGGCCATACCAACGGCAATACCATTGGCGCCGTTTACCAAAAGGTTTGGATAAGAGGCAGGCAAGACCGTCGGTTCTTGCAAGGTTTCATCATAGTTCGGCATAAAATCAACCGTGTCTTTGTCGATATCATCAATCAAAGAATGGGCGACTTTGGCCAAACGAGCTTCGGTATAACGCATGGCGGCGGCGGAGTCCCCATCCATGGAACCAAAGTTTCCTTGTCCGTCAACCAAAGGCACACGCATTGAAAATGGTTGCGCCATACGAACCATTGCCTCGTAAACCGAGCTATCACCGTGCGGGTGATATTTACCGAGAACATCACCGACAATACGCGCGGATTTTCTGAACGGGCGGTTATAGTCATACCCGTTTTCAAACATTGAATAGATAATACGGCGGTGTACCGGTTTTAGACCATCACGAACATCAGGCAACGCACGTGAAACGATAACACTCATCGCATAATCAAGGTAAGAGCGGCGCATTTCCTCCGAAATATCAACTGGAGCAATGTCTTCGCTGCTCGTTACTACTGGTATATTTTCTTCACTCACTTTATTTTACCTTTTCTATTTAAACTGCCTAAAATATAGCAAAATGCTCTCTCAAATTCTAATCTTTTTGATGACTTATAAACACCATTTCGCTCTCAGAGGGCAAAAAAACGCCCTTATTTTTGATTTTGGCGTTTTTTAGGAGTGTTTGAGAACTGAAAAAGTTAACGCGATTTCTCTCTAAGCTCAAAAAAACACCCTTGCGGGTGTTTTTTGTTTTGAACTGATAATGCATTAAAACGGAATATCGTCATCCAAATCAGCAGCAGGCGCCGCAGCCGGAGTACTATCCCATCCGGCATTAGAAGCCGAACCCGAGAATACATCATTGCCACCAGCCGGAACGCCGTCTCTGCCATCTAACAATACCAAGTTGCCGCTGAAGTTTTGCAAAACAATCTCGGTGGTGTATCTTTCTTGGCCGTTGTTATCTTCCCAACGACGGGTTTGTAACTGTCCTTCCAAATAAACCTTAGAACCTTTACGCAAATATCTTTCGGCAATATCAGCCAACTGTGGGTTAAAAATAACAACACGGTGCCATTCGGTTCTTTCTTTGCGCTCGCCGGAGAGTTTGTCTTTCCAGCTATCAGAAGTGGCAACGTTTAAGTTGACTACTTTTGCGCCGTTGGCGGTATTGGCAACTTTCGGATCCGCACCTAAGTTACCGACTAAGATTACTTTGTTTATGCTTCCAACCATTGTTATAAACCTATTCCTAAAATTAAAACTGCATGGAGTATATCTTTATTTCTCAGATAATAAAACTAAAATCAATAGACCTGTGTATATTCCCCATTCCTTATCTGATATATGCCATAAGTGATTGAATTGCTTGGATCTCCATTGTTATAGGCCATCTCGCCCCAGCCCGTGTCAAACTTACTTTCTTCCAAAGCCTGGGCTAATTTTTCGTATTTAAACGAATCGGTCTTTTCAACCAGCTCTTTCCATAGTTGAACCGCCGAATAGCCATAAACAGACAAGCCTTCAGGCTCAACACCAAGTAAGCGCAATTTTACCAAAGTTTCGGCAAAATCAGGGCTGTCTTTTAACGTGGGCAATGACAATACAAACACTCCTTCTGCTTTAGAACCTAACTCATCTCTAAAGTTTTTTTGCGCCTGATATTTATTGACAAACAATATAAAATCTTTTCTTTCGGATTTAAGAGCTTCTGACATTCTCGTTACCCGTTTTGACTTTCCCATAATATAAGCTATTTTATTGCCGTCGTTAATCACTTTCTCGGCAATTGCATCATAATCATCATCAAAGTTCTGGAAACTATAGGATTGGAATGCCGCTTCCTTGCCGGCATCGGTAAACAATTTTTGCAAAGCCGCCGCAACGTCAACCACGTCTTTGTTATTGCGGTCATAAATCAGAGCGACTTTTCTATCGGGATAGTGTGATTGATAAAAATTAAAAAAATCACCGGCGGCTCTGGTTTGGTAGCCTACCATTTTGACTAAACCTTTATATTTATCCGCTTTAATACTCTGACTGGCTGCCGTCGGGATAATTTGAAAGATGCCCGCTTTGGCATATATACCTGCAACCTTATGCAAGGCATTGGAACAATAAGGTCCTACGACTAAAGACATTTTATCGCGCGCAGAGGCGTTAACCGCCATCATCTGTGCCGTAGATACGGCAATACGGTCATCACACTGGTCATCGACCATGATTAAATTGATTTTTTCCCCGTTTAGACCACCTTGTGCATTAATTTCATCTACTGCCGTGCGCACTCCGGAAATCAGCTCTTGTCCGGCCGTTTGATATTCTCCGGCCATCGGCGCAATTATCCCGATATTGATGGCTGAAAAAGCATTTTGCACAAAAAGGCACATCAGCAACGAGGCTATTTTTAGGCTTTTTGTCAGCATATATTATCTGTTTTCTTTATCTTATTTCTGCAAACAATAGTACAAGTCTTTCTATTTTGCAAGTTTTTTATCTTTTAGAGACAATTGAGGCGCGTTTGCTATTGCCTTTTAGCTTCTTCCTCTTTATATTGTCCCTCAGGAGTATTGCCATGAGTGATTTTATTGAAATTAAAGGTGCCAGAGAGCACAACTTAAAAAATGTTGATATTTCTATTCCTAAAAACAAATTGACCGTGATTACCGGATTATCGGGCTCGGGAAAGTCATCCTTGGCGTTTGATACAATTTATGCCGAAGGACAACGCAGATATGTGGAAAGTTTGTCGGCTTATGCCAGACAGTTTTTGGAGTTGATGAAAAAGCCCGATGTGGACTCTATTGAGGGCTTATCTCCGGCAATTTCCATTGAGCAAAAAACAACCTCTCACAATCCGCGTTCGACCGTCGGCACGGTTACCGAAATTTATGACTATATGCGTCTGTTGTGGGCAAGAGCCGGTACCCCCTACTCTCCGGTTACAGGTTTGCCGATTGAATCACAAACCGTCTCACAAATGGTTGACCGTATCATGGCTTTTCCAATCGGCTCAAAACTCTTACTCCTTTCTCCTACCGTCAGAGGCAAAAAAGGTGAATTTAAAAAAGAGATTGAAGCTTTGCTTCGGCAAGGTTATCAACGCCTTAAAATTGACGGCGAAATGTATAATATCGAAGAAGTGCCTAATCTGGCCAAAACCGTTAAGCATGATATTGAAGTGGTCATTGACCGTTTGGTGATTAAAGACGGACTTGAAGAACGTTTGGCGCAATCTTTGGAAACCGGCTTAAAACTCAGCGACGGAATTGTTTATGTGGAAAATGTTGAAACCAAAGAACGTACGGTTTTCTCTTCTAAATTTGCTTGTCCGGTTTCGGGTTTTACGATTGAAGAAATTGAACCTCGTCTCTTCTCTTTCAACAATCCGTTCGGGGCTTGTCCGCATTGCGATGGAATCGGAGCCAAACTTTATATGGACCCTGACCTTATTATTCCAAACCCCAATCTTAGCCTTAATCAAGGGGCAATTGCTCCGTGGGATGGATTCCGGTCGGCTTTTCATAATCAGGCTATTACCTCTTTGTGCGACTTTTTGGAAATTTCGCCTTCGACGCCTTGGAAAGATTTACCCGAAAAAGCTAAGCAAATTATTCTTTACGGTTCGGGCAATGTTTGTATTCCGATGTATTACTCCACTTTCGTATCCGACAAGCCGTTTGAGGGGGTGATTCCCAATATGGAACGGCGGTTTTTGGAAACAGATTCATCTTGGGTCAGAGAAGAATTTTCAAAATATCAATCCGCCGCTCCTTGCGAATTTTGCCACGGAAAGCGTCTTAAACCCGAAGCCTTAGCGGTTAAAGTTTGCGGATTGGATATTATGGATGCTTCCGACATGTCTATCAAAAAAGCAAGAGAATGGTTTATGGGCGTGGAAGCTCAACTTTCTCCCAAAAAGCAAGAAATTGCCCATAAAATCTTAAAAGAAATTATTGACCGCTTAAGTTTTCTCAACAACGTTGGATTGGATTATCTGACCCTTTCCAGACAATCGGGCACCTTATCGGGTGGTGAAGCGCAACGTATTCGTTTGGCATCGCAAATCGGTTCGGGCTTGACCGGCGTGCTTTATGTTTTGGATGAGCCTTCTATCGGCTTGCATCAGCGTGATAACGACCGTTTGCTTGAAACGCTTACCAGACTGCGCGACATTGGCAATACCGTGATTGTGGTCGAACATGATGAAGACGCTATTCGGGCGGCCGACTATCTAGTCGATATGGGTCCCGGTGCCGGTGATTTGGGCGGGCATGTTACAGCCAAAGGAACCGTGGATGAAGTTTTAAGAAATCCTAACAGCCTGACCGCGCAATATTTGAACGGAACCAAGCTCATTGAAGTTCCATCCAAACGTCGCAAGGGCAATGGAAAATTTATCGGCGTTAAAGGTGCTTGCACCAATAACCTCAAAAACGTGGATTTGAAAATTCCTTTGGGAACATTTACCTGCGTTACCGGGGTTTCGGGCGGAGGAAAGTCTTCTTTGATTTTGGAAACACTGTTTAAGGGCCTCAATAAAGAGCTGAATGGCTCGAGAGAACAAACCGGAAAATATGACTCACTCATCGGCTTAGAAAATATTGATAAAATTATTGATATTGACCAATCACCAATCGGGCGGACACCTCGCTCTAATCCGGCGACTTATACCGGATTGTTTACCAATATTCGCGATTGGTTTGCCGGTCTGCCCGAAGCCAAAGCCAGAGGCTATTCGGCCGGCAGATTTTCGTTTAACGTTGCGGGAGGACGTTGCGAAGCCTGCAAAGGTGATGGTGTTACCAAAATTGAGATGCACTTTTTGCCTGACGTGTATGTGGAATGTGATGTATGCAAAGGCAAACGTTTTAACCGTGAAACCTTGGAAATTAAGTATAAAGACAAATCTATTGCCGATGTGCTGGACATGACAGTTGATGAAGCCCATAAGTTCTTTGAGGCAATTCCTTCCATTCGCAATCGTTTGGAACTCTTACAAAAAGTCGGTCTTGGCTATATTCATCTCGGACAACAAGCGACCACTTTATCGGGCGGTGAAGCGCAACGTATTAAACTATCCAAAGAGCTTTCAAAACGCGCCACGGGCAAAACGCTTTATATCTTAGATGAGCCGACCACGGGGTTACATTTTGAGGACATTAACAAACTCCTCAAAGTCTTGCATACCTTAGTTGAACAAGGTAACTCGGTAATTGTGATTGAGCATAACCTTGATGTGATTAAAACGGCCGATTATATCGTTGATATCGGACCTGAAGGCGGTGATGGCGGCGGGCGAATTATTGCTCAAGGCACGCCGGAACAAGTAGCTAAAGTTGAACAAAGCTACACTGCCAAATATCTCAAACTCAAACTTGGCTAAAACTTATATATTCACAAAAAACGGGGTATCTCACCCCGTTTTTTTGCAAAAAAGAAACCCACCGGCCTAGCCGGTGGTTCTTCTTTAACGGGTGTAACCCTAATTGTGCCAGCGAACGCCTTAAGGGCGTATGACGGTCTGACAAGGCGAAAATTACTTGCTACCCGTAAACGGGTCAAAATCCATTGTTAATTGACTTTGCTCGGCGTCTTCTTTAAGTTGATTTCGAATATACTCAGTAATTTTTTGAGTATTTTTTCCTGTTGTATCTACATAATATCCTCG
>CASFNK010000017.1 GCA_949295995.1 uncultured Pseudomonadota bacterium | reverse complement strand
CTTGCAAAATTTGCGATTTGTCTTTAATACAGAGTTAATTGTTTTTGAGGAGAGATGGCAGAGTGGTCGAATGCGGTTGACTCGAAATCAATTGTACTCTTTACGGGGTACCTAGGGTTCGAATCCCTATCTCTCCGCCATTTACCAAAAGCCCGCCTAGTGCGGGGTTTTTTGTAAATGTTGAGGAGTGTTGGGATTTGAACCCTAGAAAAATAGGGTTCGACTACAAGCTTTGCTTTAGTGAAGCGCAGTTGGACGGAAGATGAAGTCTGACGGTCCGAACAAAGTGAGGACGCATAGTGCGTAGCGCATGCGCACGACAAGCGAAAGACGGATGATTGACTTTGGTTAACTGATCGTGCTAAATTTGCTTGAATTTGAAAAATTAAGCAAGCAAGGGTATGTCATGATAGACCTAGATAAGCTTTCAACTAAAGAGCTCCTTAATTTAAATAGTGCCATAATTGATACTTTAAAAAAACGTAATATTTTACGTACAAATAATAATCCGGTAGGCGATTTTGCAGAGAAACTGTTTCAACAGGCAAAAGGTTGGCAATTAGCAAATAATTCACATGCTGGTTATGATGCTATTCATAATGGGATAAGATATCAGATTAAGGGACGACGTAGTAATAAAAATACTGTTCAATTAGGCTCGATTAGAGATATTAATAAAAATTGTTTTGATTATTTGGCGTTTGTTATTTTCAATATGGATTATTCGATAAGGAAAGCTGCAATAATGTCTCGTGATGTGGTGATTAAGAATAAGAGGTGTAGACATGATGCACATACTAATTCTGAAATATTGCGGATTAATCTCAACAAATGGAATGAGCTTGCTATTGAGGAAGATGTTACAGATGAACTAACTAGAATAATACGTTGTGTTTGATAGGAGAAAAATTGCGCTATGTTCCATTTACCAAAAGCCCCGCCTAGTGCGGGGTTTTTTGTAAATGTTGAGGAGTGGGGTGTTATTGCTTGTATTTTGATAATGAGAAAATAGTTAGCTTATATTTTATTGTTGACTAATGAATTACCTTTTATTAAAATACAAGCTAACAGAATTGCCTATATTGTATTATTAGCTTTATATTGGTAATTGTTTGTATGATAAGGATAACTAATGAATGATTTTGTCTTAAAAAAATTTCCAGATATTTTAAATGATATTGATGTTCATTATGATACAAATATGGCTGAAAAATATTTGTATAAATATGATGGAATGGTAGAATTTGTATATTCTCCGGAAGTATTAACTACTATTCTGTTTTATCAGGAATCGGTTATGTCATCTAGATTAGAGGGGACTGTTGCAACAATAACCGATATTTTGAATTATAAAGTTGGTAAAGATGTTTCGGAAAAAATTGAAGGCGATGTTAATGAAATTGAAAATTATAAAGATGCTTTAGGATATTGTGTTAGAGAAGCTGAAATGAGTAATTTTGAGTTATCTAATACGCTTATAAAAAATATTCAATATATTATTTTAGATAACTCCAGAGGAACAGATAAATTAAAAGGTAAGTTTAAAGAAAAACAAAATTATATTGGTAATAAATATGATCGAGAAATTACATATACCCCTGTATCGTATTTGCATACTGAAGAATATATGAATAATTTAATGGGTTTTATTAACGCTCACGATAATCTTAATCCTTTAGTTAAGGTGGCGATTATTCACGCATATTTTGAGCTTATTCATCCTTTTGAAGATGGAAATGGTCGTGTAGGAAGAATCTTAATTCCAATCTTATTAAAAAAATATAATCTGTTATCAACTCCTTATTTTTATATAAGTTATTATTTATCCAAAAATAGAAGTCTATATATTTCTTCTTTAGAGGCAATTTCTAAAAATAATGATTGGAATACTTGGATATCATTTTTTATTGATGCTGTTAATCAACAGACAGAAATTCTAATCAAAATGCTTAGAAGGTTGAAAGAAATTAGAATGCGGGCTGAAGATAAAATTAATGAACTTAAAACTCAGTTCTCCATTAAAATATTAAATTTTTTATTTAAAAGAATAAAATTTACAACGGTGAAGTTTATTGAAGAAACAGGTATTAATGCCAATACGGCGCGTGTATTACTAAAACAAATGGAAGAAAAGGGAATTGTTGAGGTAGAAGAAAGAGGAAGTGGGCAAAGTCCTTCAATTTATCGTTTTAGTGATTTATATGCTATGGTTGAGGAAATTTCAGAATAGTGTCAGTGACCAGATACAACAAAGCCCGCGTTAAGCGGGCTTTGTTGTATCGGTTAAAAATGTGTGCTGTGTTACTAGCCAACTACATCTTGTTTCTTCTTATTTTCAGGTACAAAATCTAAATCCAATTCAATTTTACTGATACTTAGTTCTGAACCTTCAATATACTCAATGGCGTTGGGGTAGGCATTGGTTACATTTTCCAAGTCAATTCCATGCGCACTCAAGAGGCTGATTACTTTAGCCGGAGCGGCAATAACTAACTTCTTAACCGGAGTTTTTTGGGTTAGGTTAGCTGCGGTCTTGGCTTTTCTGACCTCGGAAGTGAGCTGAGAAATGCTGTCATAGAGCACATCATTGCTAATGATCCCGGCAAATTCTTGCGCGGTGGGCCAAGCGGTGAGGTGAACCGAAACCGGACGGCCATGATTCCAAGGCAGGGCCTGATATATCTCTTCGGTCACGAAAGGACAGAAAGGTGCAAAGGCCCGAACGAAAACATCAATTGATTTGACCAATGACAATACGGCAGAGCGGTTGTCTTCAGAGTAGGCGCGCTTCTTGATGATTTCGAGATAGTTGTCGCAGAAATCCCAGAAACGTTTTTCTATGACTTCCAAAGCTCCGGCATAGTCAAAGGTAGAGAAATACTTGGTGGCGCCTTCTAAAGATGAAGAAAGCTTATACAACCAAGATTTATCGGTTTCATTGGTGATACTATCTGCAGAAACGCTATAATCGCTAATCCCGCTGTTGGCGACTATGGTCATGGCAAATTTGCTGGCATTGAAGATTTTATTAATCAACTTTTTGCCTTGAGCCATAATCTGTTCTTCAAAAGCGGTATCGGTACCGAGTTTGGCACGAGAAGCCCAATAACGTACCGAATCTGCCCCGTATTTATCAATCAGGTGTTGCGGGGTGATAACATTGCCTTTGGATTTGGACATCTTTTTGCGGTCGGGATCCAAAATGAACCCGCTGATTAAGATATCGGTCCAAGGAATGGTGTTGTGATGCATCAGAGCTTTGGCGATGGTATAAAAGGCCCAAGTGCGAATGATATCGTGAGCCTGAGGTCTGATATCAAACGGAAGTTTTAAGGGGCTGTTGGTTAGGCCTAAAGCGATTTCGGGGGTGAGGGCAGAGGTAGCCCAAGTATCCATCACATCTTTGTCGCCGATAAAGCCGTTGGGTTTGCCTCTTTGCTCCTCGGTATAGTTGAGCGGAACATCGCTCATGGGGTCAACCGGGAGCTGTTTTCTATCGGCAATAATCGGGTGGTCATAATCAGGATAGCCATGGCTATCTAATTTATACCAAACCGGGAAGGGAACGCCAAAGAAACGCTGACGGGAAATGCACCAATCTTGGTTTAGACCATTGGCCCATTCCTCATAGCGGCGTTGCATATGCGCCGGTTTCCATTTAATTTGTTGTCCGGCCTTAATCAAATTGTCTTTTTGTTCCAGCAATTTGACAAACCATTGGCGGGAAGAAACAAACTCAATCGGCAAGTTGCCTTTTTCATAAAACTTAACCATATGGGTAACCGGACGGAGTTCGCCTTGAAGGGCGCCGCATTCGGCTAATAACTCAACAATTTTGGCACGAGCTTGTTTAGTAGTGAGCCCGACGAGTTGGCGATAATTTTGGTTGGCCTTAGCGGGGTTCTTGGAAGTGAAAACGCCCTTACCATATTCAATATCCAACATTCTGCCATCGGGGCCGATGATTTGTTTTAAGGGGTGGCCGGATTTTTTCCACCAAGCAACGTCGGCAGAATCACCAAAGGTACAAACCATCATGATACCGGTACCTTTGTCTTTTTCGGCGTGTTCGGAGGCAACAATGTCTACCTCAATATCAAACAGCGGCACAATGGCTTTTTTGCCAAAGTATTTTTGATATCTTTCATCGTCGGGGTGAGCCACAATGGCGATACAAGCCGGAAGAAGTTCCGGACGAGTGGTGGAAATGATGAAAGAATCTTGTCCGCCCTCAACTTCAAACTTGATGTCGTGGAAAAAGCCTTGAACTTCGCGGTCCTCAATTTCAGCCTGAGCAACGGCGGATTGGAATGTTACATCCCACATGGTCGGAGCTTCAACCGAGGTGATATAATTCTTTTCTAACAAATCAATGAATGATTCTTGAGAAATTTTAATGGTTTCCGGACTGATGGTGGTGTATTTCAAATTCCAGTCATAAGAATGACCGATATTTTTGAACACATCTTCAAAAATGCTTTCATCGGAGGCGGTTAACTTATCGCAGGCCTCAATGAAGTTTTTGCGGGAAATTTCACGGCGCGGAGCAGAATTGTCCTCTTTATGCTCGGGCTGAAAAGATGTATCATAAGGCAGCTCGGGGTTGCATGTGATGTTATAGTAGTTCTGAACCCGTCTTTCGGTCGGTAAACCGTTGTCGTCCCAGCCAATGGGATAAAATACGGTTTTGCCGTGCATACGCTGATATCTGGCGATGACGTCAGTTTGGGTATAGCTGAAAATATGTCCGATGTGCAAAGATCCAGATACGGTCGGAGGAGGGGTATCGATAATAAAAGTTTCTTCCCGAGATTTGGTATTATCATAGGCATAGATATTATTCTCGAGCCAAAATTTTTTGCAACGATTTTCGATTTCTTCCAATTCCAGACGTTGGTCTAAGGACTTATTTTCTTTATACGACATAGATTTTCCCCATATATATTTTTTTGAGTATTTATGCGGTAAAATGCCCGATTTGTCAAGCTTTTATTATAGTGACTCAG
>CASFNK010000016.1 GCA_949295995.1 uncultured Pseudomonadota bacterium | reverse complement strand
CTTATTTCAAGATACATCAAACGAAAATGTCCAGCCAAAAGTCCAACCAGCGACCAGCCAAAAGTCCGACAAATGTCCAACAAACGACCAGCCAAAAGTCCGCCCAACGACCACGACTCAAGAATATAAGAATAGTTTAAAAAATAAAATATCCTCATTACATTCGGATATTTTATCAAAAAGTTCTGAAGAACAAGCTCCCCAAAAGACTTTTGCTGAGTTGCTAAAATCGAAAGGAATAGCCTAATGTCTGTAGTTGATATGTTGAATAAGAAACATAAGGTTATGAACTGCGTGTTTGAAGTCTTGTATGATTTATACGGGGAGCCAAATTGGCTGAAAAAGCCCAAAGAAGGACAAGAGCCTGAAAAAATCATTGAACAATGGGTTAATGAATTAGGCGATTATTCGGAAGCTCAATTAAAACAGGCTTGTTTTAATCTTTTCAAATACAAGAAAGTTGCCACTTTTCCGAAGCTCGCGCATATCCTTGCCGAACTAAGCGACCAAGACAAAGAAGAAATCAAAAGCAAAACACCTGAAACACCCAAAGCGTTTATGTGTTTAGAGGTTGAGCTAATGAAACAAGATATTAAACGAAACAAATGCAAATACACACTTAGCACTTACAAAAGAGCCGTTGACTACATTATGACAACTTTGCTTAAAGAAACAATCGGCGAGCGTGAGTTTCTTGAAATGGAATATAGCTACCGCAATGATGGCTGTAAATTGCGCGGTATGCAATATCGAAAAGCCCTAGAGCTTGGCTTGTTTGATGAGTTTGACAGTATCTTGGATAAAGTGGCAAAGGAAGGTTATCATGGCTAAACTGACAAGACAGGAAATATTAGACCGCTTTGAGGAAGCTATTTATACCTTAAAGAAATTGCCGCCAGTAACAATGCCCAGATGTAAGAGCTTTTGGCCTGATATCATTTACTCACCTTTGGAAATTCTCCAGCAAGAACCGCGTGTCATAAGATTGCGCCCATCTTCCGAACAACTCTCAAGACTTGATGAAGTTTTGGATTGGACTAGAATGCTAACTGAGATTGAAAGAAAGTTGATTTGGTATAAAGCCCAAAGAAAAAGCTGGAAATTTATCTGTACGACTTTGGGAATATCCCGAAGCTCCGGTAATGAAAAGCTCAACAAAGCCCTCGATTTTTTAAGTGAAAAGATAGAACGCCTATAATTTTTTACAAATTATCCCTTGTATGGAGCTGTATTGAACTATAAAAAACTTATTCTTTCTGATACACTGATTTTTTGTATGGACATTTTCAAAAATTTTCCGTTATGATTTAGATAAGATGAGAAAAGGTGTCGATAGGCAACTTCTCTCATTTTTTTATGCCTGATAGACACCGAAAATTGCTCTGGGTCCTTCTGGAAGATAAACCCTATAGGGGTGGCTCAAGCGCGGCGTATTTTAAGCCGATAGCTCAAAAATTTTGGTTGACATAGTTGACATTTTTTGGATTTTTCCTTGATTTATCAGGTTTTGCGTTATTTTTTCATAGAATAAGCAAAAATAAAAAATTATTTTGAATCAATCTGTTATGATTTTAAAGTTAAAACAATAATTTAGTTGACAAATTAGGCGGTTTTTCTAGGAAAACCGCCATTTTTTATATAAGGATGTAAACTTATGGAAAAAGTACAGGTAAACACAAATCTTGAGTATAGTCGCCGCAAACTGGCGGATTTAAAGGAATATGAGGGAAACGCACGCACTCATAACAAAGAGCAAATTATGCAAATTGCCAATTCCATGATGGAAAACGGCTGGACCGCTCCAATGCTTATTGATGAAAATGATATGATTCTTGCCGGACACGGAAGAAAAGCCGCTGGAGAAATGTTGGGCGTTGAAGAAGTACCGGTAATGATTATTCGCGGCTTAAGCCCCGCTCAAAAAGCACGCCTATGTATTTCAGAAAACCAAATCGCTCTTAATGCCGGTTGGGATTTGAACAAATTATCAGAACAGTTGCAATTAATTCTTGATGATGGCCTTGATTTGGAAATTACCGGTTTTGATGATGATTTCCTTAATGATATCCTTAAGTTAGATAACGACAACGAACTTTTGGACCCATTGGAAGGCGAAAAGGAAGAAAAGACGCAAACAAATAAATTCTTGTCGTTTGGCAGTTACAAAATCCATATTTCGGAAGAAGAATATCAGAGCTTGGTTGATGCTTACGAGAATTTTGTAAAAGAAAACGGCGTTCGTTATGGCTTTGTAGCAAAGGTTTTATTACCCAAATGTTAGAATTAGATTATCCCATCAAAGATTTAGTCGGCGCAGATTATAACCCACGGCAAATAGATGAAGAATCTCTCAAAACATTAAGAGCTTCAATAAAAACTCTGGGAATTGTCAAACCCATTATTGTTTCGGGAAATTTGATTGTTGCCGGACACCAAAGGACAAAAGCTCTGCTGGCCGCTGGTATTGATAAAGCTCCGGTTTATCTTTTGCCTAAGAACATCAATCAAACTGATGAAATTCGCTTTAACCAACTACACAACGGCACCGATTTTGATAGCGGAGATGAAAGAGCTTGGGTTGGAAGAAGTGAAAATCTTGGTTTTGAAATGGTACCACCGATTAAGCTCCGTGGTAATATGCGTGCAAAAATGGCAAATGTCCGTAATGAAATCTGCAAGCTCATAATCAAGTATGGTAATTGGGGAGCCTGTGTGGCAACGCAAGCCGGCAAGGTTATCCATGCCGGACAATATGTTTTGGCTTGTCGCGCAATGGGAATTCCGGCACGAGTTTATCGGATTCCAAACGATAAAGCTCAAATTGCCGAGGAATTCTTAAATAAAAAGTATGGCAAATTCTCTTATGAACATCTGGCTAAAACGACATTTATTCAAACTTTCGCTCAGAAATTCCGATTACGTCATGATGAAGAAGTCGAAAAACCATTTAACGCCTCTCCTACATACGAAAGAAGTTTAATTCCAAATTACAAAAAAGGAGAACGGATTTTGGATTTTGGCTGTGGACAAGCTGATTATGTGAAAAAGCTCCGGAAAATCGGTTACGATATACATGGCGTTGAGTTGTTTTATCGCAAAGGGAATTTTATTGATTCGACAATGGTCCATAAAATGATAGATAATCTTTGTGAACAATTAGAAACCAAAGGTTTATTTGACATTGTTATTTGCGACTATGTTCTCAATTCCGTTGACAGTATGACTGCCGAAAACGATGTTTTGACGGTTGTTAATGCGATGTGTCGTATGGGCGGCAAAATCTATTTTTCAGGTAGAGCCAGAGAAAAAATAGATTTGCAAGACAGAACGACTTATGCCGGAGAAGCTAAATCACACCGATATATAGAGTTCTTGGATGATGACGGATTTTCTGCATTATTCCGAAAAGGACATTGGTTTTATCAAAAGTTTCACCGGCAAAAAGAAGCTATTGCTTTGGGGCGTAGATATATCAATGCAACCGAAGCAAAACTTGAGCGTCATAATCCGGGGGTTTGGTGTATGTCTGGAGTAAAAAATATTGTTTTGCCCCAACAGGCCATTGAAGAATCAATCACTCGCGAATTTGAGATGTTACATCCGGACGGAAAGCCTATAGGTCGAAGTAAAGATGTCATCAATGCTTATCATCTTGCATTGGCAAAAGGTAACTAACTCCAAATTGATAATTACGGCAAGATGTGAAAGCACGAGATAAACCATTATAACCATTTTCTAACGGTGGAATTGGCAAACGCTTTGCTCCGGTTATAATGACTTTATCTCCCCGATATGTTTCAGCGGTAATGATATCATTTTCATTATCGCTTGGAACAAAGGGAACGTGAAGATTATTTACATAACCGATTACGCCACAAAGATATAAACATTTATAGTCTGAAAATTCATTTAGCTCAATTTCGGTATTAACCGGCATAAAGAGATTAACTTTTTGGGAATAATCGCCAAGTAAGCACTTTGCACAATGAACCGTAGGGTCAAAGCCCCTTACATATTTTAACCAAAAATACTTAAATCCAGTAACTTTTAGATTATGTGTAACAAATTTAATTTTCATACAGACATTATAATATATTCACATAGGGTTGCAATGATTTTCATAGGCATATCACAAAGAAGTTTAGTAAGTTATGGCATATATCACGCAAGCGGCATGGGGCAGGAAACATAATTATACCCGACAATATGTAAATAAGTTAGTAAACAACGGGACAATCAAATTACATAACGGCAAAATCAACGAAGAAGAAGCCGATATGGCTATCGCGGCAATACGTCAGCCTATGAAAAGTAGTAAAAATGCGCTGGGTGGTATGGATGACTTAGGTAATCTGTCAACTGTATTACTAAAAACACGAATAAAAAGCGAAATTGAAAAAGTCAAATATCTTGAAACAAAAAACAAGGAAGCCGCCAAAATGTTGGTGTCGGCTGACGGCGTTAGAATTGCCGCTTTCAATAAAGGACGAATGGTACGAGATGCCTTATTGAATATACCGGACAGAGTGGCTTCAATGCTTGCCAAAGAAAGCGACACAAACCGAATACACGAAATTTTAACTAAAGAAATACGACAAGTTATTGAGGAAATTTTAGAAAGTGGCTGATGCTTTTGCAATCTACAATGAAGGATTTAATGCCGGATTAAAGCCGGACCCGCTTATGAATATATCCGAGTGGGCAGATAAATATAGGATTCTTTCGCAAAAAGCATCAGCGGAACCCGGAAAATGGCGAACATCACGAACGCCATATTTAAAAGAGATTATGGATTGTCTTTCTCCATATTCCGGTATTGAAAAAGTCGTTTTTATGAAAGGCGCACAAATTGGTGGTACCGAGGTTGGTAATAACTTTTTAGGTTATATTGTTCATTTATCCCCCGGACCCGTTATGTTGGTTATGCCAACCGTTGACGGTGCCAAAAGAACTTCCAAAACTCGTATAGACCCGATGTTTGAGGCAATTCCTGAATTAAAAGGCGTTATCAGTGATCGCCGCTCCAAAGATGCAAGCAACACAACTTTGATGAAAGAATTTCAAGGCGGTGTATTGGTTTTGACCGGAGCAAACTCAGCTATCGGACTTCGTTCAATGCCGGTCCGCTATATTTTTCTTGATGAAATAGATGCCTATAAAGGAGATGTTGAAGGTGAAGGCGACCCTGTAAATTTGGCTATCAAAAGAACAAGTACCTTCAATCGCCGTAAAATCTTTATGGTTTCGACACCGACTATTCAAGGCGTTAGCCGAATTGAATATGAATACGAACAATCAGACCAACGTCATTATATGGTTCCGTGTCCATATTGCAACAAAAGGCAATCGCTTAAATGGAAACAAATCCATTTTGAAAATGATGACCCTGCCACGGCAACCTACATTTGCGAACACTGTGGCGCAATTATTGAAGAACATCTAAAAACTTGGATGTTAGAAAATGGTATTTGGGAAAAAACAAATCCTAAAAGTATTGTCGCAGGTTTTCATCTTTCTTCTTTATATTCTCCGGTTGGGTGGTTTTCTTGGGCGGATGCCGTTAAACAATTCTTGGACGCTAAGAATAAGGACAATCTCTTAAAAGTTTGGGTAAATACCGTTTTGGGAGAAACGTGGCTTGAAAAAGGAGAAGCTCCAGAATGGCAGATTCTCTTTGACAAGCGAGAAGACTATCAACAAGAAATCGTCCCCAGCGGTGGTTTATTCTTAACTGCCGGAGCCGATGTCCAAAAAGACCGTATAGAATGTGAAGTCGTTGCTTGGGGCAGAAATAAGGAAAGCTGGTCGGTTGGTTACTTCATCATTAACGGAGATACCGCCAGAGAAGAAGTTTGGAACGAACTAAGCGAATTTTCTAAACGATACTTTGAACATTCTTCCGGTGTAATGTTGCCAATCTCACGCTTTGCTATAGATAGCGGTTTTGCAACGCAACAAGTATATAACTGGGTGCGTAAACAACCCATAAATTTTGCTATGGCAATCAAAGGAACAGATAGCGGCGTTACGCCATTAGGCCTGCCGACAAGGGTGGATTTGAACATCAACGGCAAAAGACTTCGCCGCGGAGCTAAAGTTTGGAGCGTTGGTACATCAATTCTAAAATCGGAATTATACCAATTTTT
>CASFNK010000015.1 GCA_949295995.1 uncultured Pseudomonadota bacterium | reverse complement strand
GTAAAAAGCATCTCCGTCAGAAAACTCCTTGCAGGTAGCAGCAACTATCTGCGGCGTCGTTTTCTTAGTATCTGACATTTTTACACGCAAACTAAATCATGTTTTAAGGGGATATTATTGGTCATCGCTCCTCCACCTTTTACCTAAAAGGTGGTTTTGCTTTTTTATAAACACATATAAAAGTGAGGAGCTAAAAATGTTTGAAAAAATAGACGTACAAATCAATGCCAAGGATTTGCGCACGACTATCGGGCAGGTGCTGGGAAGTTTGCTCTTGATTATGCGTTCAAAGCGCCAACTTTCCCCTGAACAAGTCTGTGAAGAAACCAAAATTAACCTCAAGAGTTTAGAGAAAATCGAAAAAGGAAAATCAAGCCTTTATAACTTGGATATCGAAACTTTGATTGATTATTATGACCTTGATGTCAGCCTGAATATTAAAGAAAAATAATTTATCAATTTTATCCCGCAATGTCTTGTGGTGAGGATATTGGGGGAGGTTATGCGGCAAAAGAGATGATAAAATGAGAAAATAAGTAGCGATACTTTACCGCATAATCAAAAACCGCTTGGCTCATCTCCAAGCGGTTTTTTTAATGGCAATATTGTTCCGGAAAGAGTTTGAAATGCAGCCACAGAATCAGCGAGTAAGTTACCGTGGCGGCAAAAAATACATCAGAGAAAAAGTGGTAGCCTTCGGCAATGCGCGAAATTCCGGTTAAAATTCCTAAAAAAATAACTGTTGAAACACCTATTCCCCGCCAACGATAGGGTAGTAACAGAGCTAAAGATAAACTCCAGAAAACAACCGCCGTGTGTCCTGACATAAAGGAACAGTCCAGAGAGCATTGATTGCTGATGACAAGTGGTGAGGTGAAGATTTTATCGCCGCCAAATTCGATGATTTGTAATGGACGGGCGCGTCCCCAAAAACTTTTGAATATTCCGTTGACAATTAGTATCGGACCTAACAACATTGAACCGGTGGTAAACAACATAACCTTGGTGTTTATGCCTAAAATCAATTTGTGTCTTATTTTGCCAACGCCCCATAAGATACCGATGATGACGGCAATCAAAATCAAAAATTCCGGCAAGCCTTTTCTTAATAGCGGGAAAAAGCCCCAATCACTCAAAAAAAAGCGATGGTCTCGATAAAAATATGAACTGATACTCAAATCAAGATAAGGCGAAACGGCAACAACCAAAAATAAAGCACAAATTATCCAGAAATTGAGTTTGGGCGGAATACAAACTTGTTTGGACATCAACCGTCCTCTAAGTGTAAAAGAGCGGTTATACTTATCAGCGCGGCAATAATCGTTGGTGTGCAGACGGCCATAAACGGCGGAATATAACCATTAAGCCCAAAGGCATATATCACTTGTGATAAGAAGTACACAATAAAGCCGGTTGAAACACCGCCTACAATCAAATACATTACACCGCCGCGACGATTATTAGGACGAAGCGCAAAAACTGCAGCAATTAATATCATGGCACAAAGCAAAAACGGTGAGGCTAACAGTGATAAATAGTGCATATAATGCTTGAGTGCCGAAAACCCTGATTTTTCATAAAAATTAATGGTGGCGGGTAAGTCCCAAAAAGATATGGCTTCCGGTTTGATGAAGTTTTCTTTAATACGGTCTAGGGTTAATGTGGTTTTGTATTTAGCATTGGGTAAAATAACTATCGGTTTGCCGGCTTCATAGACTTTGACATCTTTTAACTCAAAATCATTCTTTTCATCCAGCGTGGCGGCAAAGGCTTCAACTCTTTTTAGGAGCTGGGAATCTCTGTCCATTTCCATAATGCTGACTTCGCGCAGTAAAAGCGTATTCTGTTCTTGGTGCAAACTCTTGGATTGAATAACCAAAACCGTGTCTTGGTCGGTTGCTTCCCTCGTCCATAATCCTTTATCGCTGAATAATACTGCATTGGGGTTGCGCGTCTTGAAACGATAATCCATTATCTCATAAATTTCATACATTTTTGAAGATATAGGGTTAACAATCGTGATGTTAAGTATGCCGACAATAAAGGTGGTAATGAGTATCGGGGTTAAAAATCCCCAGATAGAAACTCCAGCCGCACGGATAATAACAAACTCGTTACTCTTGCTTAAACGCCAAAATGTTATCATCGCCGCTATCATCATTACAAACGGAAAAACTAAGTCTATGGTTTGCGGGAGTTTGGTTACCGCCATTTGTATAACAAACCAAAAGGTAACGTCTTCTCCCGAGGCACGACGCAACATCTCTATCAATTCAAAGATAAAGACAACACCCAAAACCATCAACAATACACCTAAAAAGTTTAGGATAATCTGTTTGCTTAAGTAACGGCCGAGAATAGAGTTTAAGTTCATTATTTTCCCTAAATTTATTTTTTTGCTAAGATAAAAGAATTTCCTTTATTTGACAAGCCTATTTCTTCTTTAGCCAATACAATCAAGTGAAAGGTATCTTTCTATCGAATCGGGCAAAATAACGACAATATTTTTGCCTTTCATCTCTTCTCTTTGACCTAGTTGAATTGCTGCAGAAAGTGCCGCACCTGAAGAAATTCCAATGGGGAGCCCTTCTTCAAGAGCAACTTCTTTGCAAGTGTCTATCGCATCTGATGAGGCAATATCCATAACCTCGTTGACTAAGTTTTTGTCGTAAAATTTGGGTATGAAACCTGCTCCAATGCCTAAAATTTGATGCGGACCGGCTTTGCCCCCGTTAAGGACGGCACTCTCCAGCGGTTCAACCGCAACAACGTATAAATCCGGATTGCAGGTTTTGAGCGCTTGGGCTATGCCGGTTAAGGTTCCCGATGTGCCGACAGAGCATACCAAGCAATCAATATTGCCGCCGGTGTCTTCCATTATCTCCATGCTGGTTCCTAATTTGTGAGCCTCGGGGTTCGCCTCATTTTCAAACTGGCGTAACAAAATAACGTTGGGATTTTTTTTGGCTAAAATTTCTGCTTTGACAATCGAGCCTTTCATGCCGTCTTCCGCCGGGGTTAAAATAACCTCAGCTCCAAAGTGTTTCATCAAAATTATTCTTTCTTTTGACATATTTTCTGGCATGATAATGACTAGTTTATAATTTTTGGCGGCGCAGAGTGCGGCTAAAGCTATGCCGGTGTTTCCAGATGTGGCTTCCACAAAAACACTATCCTTTGAGAGCCCTTGTTTTTCGGCTTGTTCCAACATTTTAAGCGCAACCCGGTCCTTGCTTGAAAATAGGGGATTGTAAAATTCGCACTTGCCCAAAATGTTGGCTTTGACATGATGTTTGTGTTCCAATTTGTGCAATCTTAAAAGTGGCGTATGTCCAACCATCTCGGTTATGGAATTGTAAATTTTTTTCATTTTTGCCTCTGAGGTGTTTATAAAGCTGAATTTGTGCTTTAATATGTGTTTTGCTTTGGGTAGTATAACAATAACATTAAAAAATTAAAATTAAAAAAATGAAAAATTTAAAAACGTGGGTTTTTATAGGATTTCTGGCAATCTTTCCGCTTGGTAACTCGCAAGCCATGAGCTTGGACGAGATTTATCGTGATGTGGTCAGAAGTGATAATAAAGGCTATTTACCCATGTTTGTTAAAAATCGTGAAGCTCCCGATTTTGTGGTTGATACAACCGCGTTAAAAGATGTGCCGGAACCTAAAGCCGAAGATAAATCTCCGATTAATCCCGATTTGGAAATCGTTAAATTTGAAAATCAGCGCAAAATTCACGAAGAACAAGTCAGAAAAAAATGGGCGGCTTGGAACAGAGTGATTCAAAATGTTAAAAGTGGAAAAGTTACCGCTTCCGAACTGAGAGAACTCGAAGTTAAAGCCGGTGAAAATAATCCTCAAGCCGTGGAAATCTTAGCTTGGGTCTATGCTAGAGGCGTAGGCGTTAAACCTGATTTGATTAAAGCCTTTCGTTTGTATATGCAGGCAGAAAGTTTAGGCGTCCCTGATGCCAAACTTAATGCCGCCAAAGTCTATAAAGTTATGCCCAGACATATACGCGAGCAGTTGGTTGCTTTTCAATAATTTATTTAAATAAATGCTGAAAAGCCAGCCAATGGGCGTAATTTATTTTATGGGTGCCGGAGAAAATGTCTTCTTTCTTTAGCCAAGCTGCAGTGCCGTTTTCGGGTGTGCGCCAAGGCTCCTTGGTGGTGTCAAACCCATAGGCAGAGGCATCATAAACAATAAAAGTTTGCTCGTAAACGCAATATTCTCCAAACGGGCGGGCATCGCTTGCAAAATAGTTTATGGTTTGCGAATATGATTTTTCTCCCTGAGAAAGCGCAAATTCTATGCCCGTTTCTTCGTAGAGTTTGCGGTATAGGCAATCTCTGAAATCTTCTTTACGGGAAACAGATCCTCCCGGAAATTCCGGAACTTTGACTTGTGGCGGGTAGGTAACCAAAACTAAGTCATCTTTTACCAAAATGGCAAAATAGCCTTTTTGGTGCACGGGAATTATATCATCGGCATATTTTTCGCGGCCAAAACGGTCGTAAAATATCTCAGTCATTTTTTGTTTCTTCCAATAATTCGTCAACAAAAGCCTGAAGTCCCGTTTGGCGGACTCTCTTCATCCGCTCTCCCGATATTATCCTTTGGATTTTTTTGATGGTGTCTTCTAAGTTTACATTTACCAAAACATAGTCAAACTCGTTCCAATGTTTGAGCTTTTCAGCGGTTAAGTTCATACGTTTTTCTATCGTTTCTTTACTGTCTGTGCCTCGGTTTTCAAGTCTTGTTCGCAGCTCTTTGATTGAGGGCGGAAGAAGATAGATGGTAACAACGTCGTCTTTGGCTTTGGCTTTCATTTGGCGGGCGCCGGCCCAATCCATATCAAAAAGTACGTCTTCGCCAATATTGATGAAACTATCTACTTCTGAACGTAAAGTTCCATAACGCGAGCCGTATTGCGAATCGACATATTCATAAAAAGCGTCTTGTTTCAAATATTCATTGTACTGAGCATCATCAATGAAATAGTAGTCTTTGCCGTCAACTTCGCCTTCTCTGGGTTTGCGGGTGGTAACGGATACTGAAAATTTTATATTCGGGTCGCAACGCAAAATTTCTTTAACAATCGCGCTTTTGCCTGTGCCAGACGGGGCTTCGATGATAAACATTGCGCCGCGGCGTACTTTTTTCAGTCTGGTAATAATTTCATCCATAGCTTGCTCCATTTTACTGGTGATTTTTATTTTAATGCTTATACTATACCTTAATTTTTGAAAATGTCTTTAGGAAAAAACAATGTTTACTTATAAAAATATTTTAATTACCGGTGCAAGTTCGGGTATCGGACAGGCTTTGGCAGAGTATTATGCGCAAAACGGGGCGGAAACACTTTTTATTTGCGGGCGGAATGAAGAACGTTTGATTAAAGTTAAAGAAAAATGTGAAAAATATGGCGCGAAAGTCTATGCGCAGATATTAGATGTTTGTAACAGAGAAAAGGTTAAAGCATGGCTGGACTTTGCTACCCAAACTGCGCCAATAGATTTGGTGATTGCCAATGCCGGAACAGGAAATGTCAATGAAACCGAAGATGCAATCTATAATACGTTTAATACCAATGTTTGGGGTGTGATTAATACCGTGTTACCGATGGTTAAAATATTTGCACAAGACAAGACTTTGCCTAAGGGAATCGTTATTATCAGCTCTATTGCAGGATATCATGGTTTGCCGACTTGTCCGGCGTATAGTGCAAGTAAGGCTTGCGTGAAAGCGTGGGGTGAGGCTATGCGGCCAATTTTGGCTAAGGACAATGTTCATCTTAGCGTGGTGTGCCCGGGGTTTGTGCGCTCCAGAATTACCGACCAAAATACTTGTCCGATGCCGTTCTTTATGGAAGCTCCAAAAGCTGCCGCAATTATTGCTAAAGGTGTGGCTAAAAATAAAGGAATTATTGCTTTTCCTTGGGTGTTGCGTTTTGTAACTTGGTTGGTTTCAATTTTGCCGAATTGTGTGAGCGAGGGAATTTATCGCTTGCTTCCGCCAAAGGCTTAAGCGGTTTCTTTTGACGTTCAACGCGCATTAAAACCCATAAAATAATTAGTCCCGGTATCATCATTATGGTGGTGATAAGAAAAAATGTCGGCCAATCAGTGGCGGCCTTCATATAGCCGCTACTGGCGGCGAAAACATCCCTTGCCAAGCTCATTAATGATGAAAGTAAGGCATATTGCGTGGCGGTGTATGCAATCGAACAGAGTGAGGAGAGATAGGCAACTAAAGCCGTTGAAGCCATTCCTCCGGCTATGTTGTCAAAAGATATGGTCAGCATCAGCATGGGGACGTTGTGTCCGATATAGGCTTGCAAAACATACATCAGGTTGGTGATGCCTTGAAATATTCCGCAGACCATCAGCCCTTTGAGCATATTCATTCGACTCATTATTATTCCGCCGATAAGTCCTCCGAATATAGTGGCTCCCATGCCAAATATTTTTGATACAAATGCGATTTCTCCTTTGGTGAATTCCATGTCCGCATAAAAGGGAAAAGCCATCGGTCCCATATAGGAATCACTCATACGATAGAAAAATATAAAGGCTAAAATTATTGCCCAATCCGGTCTCTTGATAAAGTCTAAAAACGGATTGTAAACCGCGCACTGCATAAAGTGCTTAAAATCAGAATAATTCTGCTCTTGGTATTTTTGGGCTTTGGTCGGCTCATGGGATAAAAGAATTGTGGCAATACCAATGAGTGTACCAAAACACATCAGAAAATAAACTTCGTTCCAACTCATGAATGAGGCCATCCAGATTGCGCCTGCTCCCGAAACAATTGTACCTAAGCGATAACCAATGATGAAAATCGCAACACCGGCACCTTGCTCTTTGAAGTTAAAACTTTCAATGCGATAGGCGTCTAAAACAATGTCTTGTGAGGCTGAGGCTATCACAACAATAATGCACAAAACCACAAGTGAACGAAGGCTTTCTTCAGGGTTGACGGTGGAGATGGCGGCTAAACCAATAAAAAGCATAAGTTGAAAGAATAGAGCCCAGCCGCGGCGGCGACCCAATCGCTCAAAAAACGGTAAGCTTAGGCGGTCAAGCAATGGCGCCCAGAGCCATTTGAAACTGCAGGGGAGCTTGACTAAAGAAAATAAGCCAATCGCAATATAGGATATGCCGCAGTCTTTGAGCCATAAGTTAAGCGTGCTGAAGACCAATAGTAACGGAAAGCCGCTCGAAAACCCTAAGCCTATCATGGTGAGCATTTTCGGGGTAAAGTATATTTTGAGCGTTTTTCCCAGTTGTGACATTTGTTTCTCCTTAAGCGCAATCTAAACCAAGAGTGGTTAAATTTTATCTAACGCCTTGATTTATTTTGAACAGGGTTGAAATCTTATATCTTGTTTCTATTTTAAGATGTATATATTGTTTATTTCTAATAAAAGATTAAATTCTTACTTGCATAATTTTAATTTATGTTCTATTAGTAGAGTAATCATAAGTCAATACACTTAATAGTTAAAAAAAGAGGTTGTACTATGCCTAATATTAATAATATTCATAACAAAGAACCAAAAGATATCCAACCTAATCCCGTAGATATTTATGTTGGAAACAGGTTACGCCAGAGAAGAATGTTGATGGGGTTATCGCAAAAACAGATGGCGGCAGCATTGGGCGTTACTTTTCAGCAAGTGCAAAAATATGAAAACGGTGTGAACAGAATCAGTGCCAGCAGATTGTGGGATATCAGTAAAATCTTAAAAGCACCAATAGATTTCTTTTTTGACGGTATGGATGAAGAAATCAGAAATAAAAGTCCTATGATGTTGCATAATGGCAGTTTGCCTGCAAATAATTATAAGACTGATTTGTTGAATGATCCAATGATGAAGCCTGAAACAATTAAGTTGGTTAAGGCTTATGCTTCAATTGATGATAAGAAGATTTCTCATCAGTTGTTGGATTTAATGGTCGCATTGTCGGCTGCAAATCATTAACGTTGGCGGCGGAGCAAAATATATAAAGCACCGCTTCCGCCTAATTTGGCTGGTGGGTGATTGTAAGCTAATATCAGAGGGCGTAAATCTTTGCTGTTGAGCCAGAGAGGAACGCTCTCTTTTAATTTACCTTTGGAGATTAAAAAATTGTCTTTGTCTTCACTGCGGCTTAATCCCTTACCGGTGATGATGATAATGCATCTCTTTCCTGAAAGGTAGGATTTTTGAACAAATTCAAAAACAGCAACGCGGGCCTCATCTTCGTGAAAACCATGTAAATCCAGGCTTCCCTCTATTGGAAATTCACAACGCTTAAATCTTTTGGCTGTAGCAGCGTCAATGTTATCCGTGTTACCAGGTATTAATGAGCTTAAATCTTCACCTCGGTAGGCTTGGGCTAAATTAACCGTCGGCTTAATCGGCGGGAGGGTAACTTCAGGTGTGGGCGGAACTTCTTTTGGGGAAAGTTTTTGTACGTCTTTAATGGCTTCTGCCCATGCGTCTTCATCTTCCGAATTATTCGGCGGCAGTTTTAACATTTTCTTCTTCCGAAACTTTGGTTTCTTCTTTGCCGGAAATCATATAGTCGGCAAAGTTTTTAACGACAAATTCTTTCCAATCCCCTTCGGGCGAAACACAGCCGTGTTTCTTGTCCTCGGCGTTAACCAAAACTATGCCGCCGAAATTCCATAAGGTGGCGCAATTATCGTAGCTTTTCATAAAGTAGTCTTTGGTACGCTCAATGAGATAGCGGTCAACCTTTTTTTTGAAATAGGTGATGTAAACCAATATCATTGCCACGATAAAAGCCAGCCCAAAAAAGACACTGACGGTTAATATCAATATCAAGCCGATGACAACCGGTGTTAAAACCGGAAGAAGATTTTCCCATACATCATAAACAGGTGAGCCGGGGCGGTTGATTTTTCCGTAATCAAGATACAGACGCAATTGATTTTTTTCAATGGCGGTTTGCAGGGCTTTATAGATTAGATAATCGGCTTTGCTTGGTTTACTCATGGTCTGTTGCCTTCATTTTGCGGAATTAAAATGAAATATCTGCCTGAAGAGTTCATTTTGCCGGCTTTTTCCAAAACATCATCTTTGCCCGAGCCCCAGAAATAGTCGCCGCGAATCGGTCCTTTAATAGCGCTGCCAATGTCTTGAGCTACAACTAATTTCTCGATTTTTTCATGGTCGGGACCGGTGGTCTCAAGCCACATTAAAGCGCCCAACGGAATATATTCTCTATCAACCGCAATACTTCGTCCGGCGTGAAGTGGAACGCCTTGCGCGCCAATCGGGCCATCGGCTTTAGATATGCGGTGGAAGATGAATCTTTTGTTTTCACGCATTTCTTTTTGAGCTATTTGTGGGTTCTTCTCCAGCCACTTCTTAATATTGCCCATAGATGCTTCTCCTGGTTTGATATAGCCTTTTTCAAGGAGAATACTGCCTATTCCTTTGAATGGGTGGCCGTTATTATCAGCATAACTTAGGCGGACTTGGCGACCGTCAGGCAGTGTTGCAACCGCCGAGCCTTGTATTTGCATAATGTTAATGTCAATATTGCTGTCTCCCCACAAAATAACGGGAGCTGTGATTTTGTTTTGTTCTATTTCTTCGCGAGTATAGTAAGGAACAAGTTTTTGCTCTTTGACGCGACCAACTAATCTTTTGTTGGGTAGGGTTGCATCAAAGTCGTGTGGGTTAAACTCTATCAAATCTAATGGTTTGCCGTATATCGGGTATTGATACAAAGATGTTTGTATTGGGGAGGCATTAATGGCCGCTTCATAGTAAGAGGTAAACTTTCCTTGGTCGGAATCGTCGGCAATAACCAAAAAAGGTAAGAAATTGCTTTCTAAAAAATATTTGAACTCAACGCCGGTTGTGATGTCTTGGGCAATGAGTTTTTGACAGGCAATTTGGTAGGCCATTGTAGGAATTCGTAATTTGGAATTGGACATATATGTTGTGTTTTCTTTGAGAATTTTCAAACAACTATACTTAAACCCGCTTAAGGCCTCTTCTAAATTATCTTTGTTCCAATTCGGCAGATCCTTAAAATTATAAGATTTTAGTCTGACCTTGGGTGCCGGAGGCATTACCGGCTTGGTTGTGGTTTCCGTGATTTGCGGAAGCTCTTGCTCGTCAGGAGTTGGTTTGGTGTCTTCTTCTTTGCCGCAGGACGCCAACAATAACAGAAGTGCAAAAAGACTAAATATTTTCTTCATTATTTTTTGGTCGATACCAATAGCCAATTCGGGCTGGTTGAGGTGAGACATCTTTCAAAAGTCCAGATATCGGTTATGTTTTGGATGAAGTTTTCATCGCCTTCTATTACTTCATCATTTTTGTTTTTTAAGAGATTGACTTGCTCGGAAACAAATTTAACCGTGATTTTGGCAATATCATTGGAAGATATTTTGGCTGAGGTGATTTCAGCTTCATTAAAACCTATTAAATCTGTTTCTGCTGTAATCCCTTCTGCTTGGCGCTGATTGATGATTTCTTGAAACTTTTTGTTCAGTGTTTTGCTGACCAAATTTTCAAGCGTTTCGGTGTCGCCTTTGCTAAAGGAGGTTACAATAATTTCAAAGGCTCTTTTGGCTGAATTGATAAAACGCTCTTTATTGAAATTAGGTATTTTGTTTAATACTTTGTCGGTCTCGCTTAACTCAGCGGTAACCGGCTCTTCTTTTGTTTCGGTATTTTCAAGAGCTTGTTTTTGTTTTTCGGCTTCTTTGGCAATCATATCAAAAATTTTGGCGGCGTTTTCTTCCGTTATTTTGTTTTGACGAATAGAAACATCAGGACGCGTGCCTAACAGATTTTTTAATTTTCCAAATATTAAGACGACTACAATCAAAAGAATGATTATATCTAAAGAACCCATTTTATTCTCAACCTTTCAAATTTAAATACTATTTTATATATAGCTTTTTATCCTCTATTTATCAACCATAAATATTTGACCTCGGGGTTTATTTGGTGTAACTTAGTGCAAAATAACTAAAAAGGATTTGTTTGATGAGTGAAAATGCACAAAATGCCGCTGGAAACGACAATGTCAATCAACCGGCAATTATGATTCATACCCAATATATTAAAGATTTATCTTTGGAAATTCCTCATGCCCCCGAAATTTTCAGAGGTTTGAACGAAGCTCCGGCTGTCAGCGTGCATGTTGATGTAGATGCGCAACATATGCATGATAATTTTTATAATGTTTGCCTAAAATTCAGAATGGACGGCGATGTTAAAGCGCAAAAATTGTTTATTCTGGAGTTGGAATATTCGGCGATTACTTCTTTGCAAATTCCGCAAGAAAATTTGGAGCCGGTCTTGTTGGTGGAAATTCCGAGACTTATTTTTCCCTTTGCAAGAAATGTTATTACCAACTGCCTGACCGAAGGGGGATTGCCTCCGTTCATGCTGACACCAATCGATTTTATGTCCCTCTATCAACAAAGAAATCAAAATAAACAGTAAAAAATGCTGGATTATTTAATTTTTGTATGTTATAGGTGTTGACATAAATGTAAATAATATTATTGGAGTGGGGCCGAAAGCCCCGCTTTTTTATTAGAATCTATAGATTGGGAATTTGAAAATATGCAAAAGAAACACCCTTTGCAAGATATGTTAGAGCCAGCCATTTCCGAGCTCGGATATGAAACAGTCAGAATTTTGACTATTGGGCAAGCGAATCCGACTTTGCAAATTATGATTGATAAACTCGACGGTTCGGATATTGTCGTTGATGATTGCGCTAAGGTCAGTCGCAAAATTTCTGAGATTTTAGACGCAAACGACCCGATAAAAGATAAATATAATTTGGAAGTCAGCTCTCCGGGGTTGGACAGACCTTTGACCAAGGTTGAACATTTTAAGCGCTTTGTCGGCAATGAGGTGAAGGTCGAAACCGATGTCGCTATTGACAACAGAAAGCGTTTCAGAGGGGTAATTGATGGTGTTGATGATGATAATACCATTCATATAAAAGCTGATGAGGCGGAATACAGTGTTCCGTTTGATGCAGTCAGTAAAGCAAAAATCGTTATGACAGACGGGTTGTTGCAAAAATACGTTGATGAGCACCCTGAATGCGGTGAGCATTTTATTGAGGAATAATTTTTTTAAGTTTTTAACTGCAAACTAAAGAGGGTAAAAATGCAAAATATTGAAAATATGCCAAGACCGGAAATTATTTTGGTGGCTGATACCGTGGCTCGTGAAAAAAATATCGATAAAGAAGATGTTTTTGAAGCTATGGAAATTGCCATTCAAAAAGCCGCTCGTTCCAAATATGGTTTTGAACATGATATCAGAGCCGTGATTGACAGAAAAACAGGTGCTATCAGTATGGCTCGCTATCGTGAAGTGGTTGATGAACTTTTGCCTGCAGAAGGTGAAGATGATAATCGCCAAAATGCTACCAAAATTTTGCTCGAGGACGCTCAAGTTTATAATCCGGATATTAAAGTCGGCGAATTTTTGATTGATGAATTGCCGCCAATTGATTTTGGTCGTATTGCCGCTCAAACCGCTAAACAGGTTATTATGCAAAAAGTTCGTGATGCCGAAAGAAATAAACAATTTGAAGAATATAAAGAAAAAGTCGGCACAATCGTTAACGGTACGGTTAAGAGAATCGAATTCGGTAATGTGGTTTTGGATATCGGTAAAGCCGAAGCTATTTTGCGTCGTGATGAAATTATTCCGCGGGAAAAATTCAAAAATGGCGACAGAGTTCGCGCTTATGTGTTAGATGTTCGTCGCGAAAACAAAGGACCACAAATCTTCTTGTCTCGTACTTGCCCTGAATTTATGGCGAAGTTGTTTACGCAAGAAGTTCCCGAAATTTATGACGGCGTGGTTAAAATTATGGGCGTGGCTCGTGATCCGGGGTCAAAAGCTAAAATCGCCGTTAAAGCCGATGATATGACAATTGATGCCGTTGGCGCTTGCGTCGGATTGAGGGGTATTCGCGTTCAAGCCGTTGTTACCGAACTGCAAGGTGAAAAAATTGATATTGTTCCTTATTCTGAAGATAAGGCTCAATATATTGTCAGCGCTTTGGCTCCGGCTGAAGTTACAAAAGTGGTTTTGGATGAAGAAAATAATCGTATTGAAGCCGTTGTTCCGCAAGAGCAATTCTCTATTGCCATCGGCAGAAGAGGTCAAAACGTTAAATTGGCTTCTCAATTGCTCGGTTGCGATATTGATGTCTTGACCGAAGAACAAGAGCAAGAACGTCGTGCTAATGAAAATAAAGTTCGTTCTCAACGCTTTATGGAAGCCTTAGATGTTGATGAAATGATTGCTCATTTGCTCATTGCCGAAGGTTTCTCGACTGTGGATGAAATTGCTATGGTTTCATTAAAAGAATTGGCTGAAATTGAAGGCTTTGATGAAGATGTTGCTTCTGAGTTGCAAGCAAGAGCCAAAGCATACGTTGAAAAGAGAAATGAAGAATTTGCCAAGAAAAGCCAAACTTTGGGTATTGATGAAAAACTCAAATCTATCGAAGGCTTGGATCAAGATATGATTTTGACACTGGCTGACAAAGGTGTTAAAACTATTGACGATTTGGCTGATTTGGCTGCCGATGAGTTGATGGAAATGCTCGGTGAAAACGTGCTTTCCGAAGTAGAAGCCAATAAAATAATTATGGCTGCTCGCGCTCATTGGTTTGAATAGTTCAACCGTGGAAATCAGGGAGGAGTTTCTCCTCTCTGAGTTTCCCTTTGTTTGAGATTGAAGAGAATTGATGAAGGAAGATAAAGAACGCAGAGATATTGTCAGCGGAAATGTTATGGAGAGTGCAGAATTGCTCCGCTTTACCATTACCCCTGATAATATGATTGTTCCCGATTTTAAGAAAAAATTGCCGGGAAAAGGAATATATGTTGCTTGTTCAAAGTCTTCTCTTCAAATGGTAATTGAGAAAAATTTATTTGCCAAAGCAACCAAAAAAAATGTGAAGTTACCATCAAATTTATTGGAGATGGTTGAAAATTTGCTTCGAAAAAAAGGTTTGGAAGCTATTTGTTTGGCAAAAAAAGCCGGTGATTTATTGACCGGATTTGAGAAAGTGGCTGAGGCTCTTAAAAAAGATAAGGTCGCTTTTTTGTTAGAGGCAAAAAATGCCGGTGAAGACGGACATGAAAAGTTGTTGTCTTTAGCAAAAGATTTGAAAGTTTTTATGTTGTATGAAGTTGAGGAGTTAGACAAGGCGTTAGACAGAGTGAATACGGTGCATGTGGCATTTTTGAAAAACGATATGGCTAAAATGGTCTATAACGATTTGAAAAAACTTGATAAATTCTTGAACTCATAAAATATAAGTTACGGAGATTGTAATATAATGACAGAAGATAATGCAAAAAATAAACTAACATTATCAGGAAAATCTACCCTTACATTGAAAAATTTAGGGGACAAAATTCATAATCATGACGGTAAAAAAGTTGTGCAAGTGGAAGTACGCAAAAAACGTGTTATTACCCCAGGCGCAAATACACAATCCGAAAGCAATGTTAAAATTGATGAGGCAACAGCCCAAAAATTGCGTCTAATTGCCGAGGCTAAAGAGCATGAGGCAAAACGCCGCCAAGAAGAGGAAGAAAGAGAAAAACAACGCCAAATAGAGCGCGAAGAAGCTGAAAAAGCTCGTCAAGTCTTGTTGGCTGAAGAAGAAGCTAAAAAAGAAGAGGAAGCTAAAGAAAAAGCTAAGCAAGAAGCAAAAAAAGAAATTAAAAAAGAGATAAAGACGCAACCGGCTCCGGTATTAGAGCGTGAGGATAAATCTGGTCGTCAAAAAGATAAAAAGTCTAAAGATTATGATGACGACTATGATGATGACGATGATGAAGAAATCAGCTCAAGCAAAAAATATCGTCGTTCTTCTGAGCAAGAAAAATCACGTGAAGAGGTTTTTGAACAAGAACGCAAAAAGGTGATGAAACGTAGTTTTGAGCTACAGCGTCGCAGTGGAAAAGTTAATCTCCATAATATTATGGGGGCTGATGATGACGATGATGATGATTATGGGTTCGGTGCACCGCGTCGTCGTTTTAAGAAAAAACAGCCCAAACCGGTTCAACCGGCTCAACCGCAAGAAAAAGTCGTTAAAGAAGTTATTATTCCTGAGATTATTACGGTTCAGGAATTGGCTAACCGTATGGCTGAAAAAAGCGCTGATGTTATTAAGAAATTGATGGCTTTGGGGGTTATGGCAACCATTAACCAACCGATAGATGCCGATACGGCGCAAATCGTGGTTGAGGAATTGGGACACAAGTTTAAACGTGTGGCCGATAGTGATGTTGAAGAAGCCATTAAAGGTGCTGAGGATACTCCCGACCAGTTGTTGCCGAGAGCTCCCGTGGTTACGGTTATGGGACACGTTGACCATGGTAAAACTTCTTTGCTTGATGCTTTAAGAGAAACCAATGTCGCCGCTCGTGAAGCAGGTGGTATTACGCAACATATCGGTGCTTATCAAATTGTTACGCCTAAGGGTGATAAAATTACCTTTATTGATACCCCGGGACACGAGGCTTTCTCCGAAATGCGTGCCAGAGGTGCAAAAGTTACCGATATCGTGGTTTTGGTGGTGGCCGCTAATGACGGTATTATGCCGCAAACCATTGAGGCAATTCGCCATGCTCAAGCCGCTGAAGTTCCTATTGTTGTGGCAATTAACAAAATCGATTTGCCGGGGGCTGACCCGATGAAGGTTAAAACCGCTTTGTTGCAACATGGAATCGCCGTTGAAGAATTGGGTGGTGATTGCTTGTGTGCCGAGGTTTCTGCCAAGAAGAGAATCAATATTGATAAATTGCTTGAAGCTATTTTGTTACAAGCCGAAATTTTGGATTTGAAAGCAAACCCGAACAGAACAGCCGAAGGTACGGTGATTGAAGCCAAGATGGAAAAAGGACGTGGGTCGGTTGCTACCGTTTTGGTTCAAAGAGGAACCCTTAAAGTCGGTGATATTTGTATTGCCGGTAAAGAGTGGGGACATGTTCGTGCCATGTTTAACGAAATGGGACACAAAGTTCAAGAAGCGGCTCCGGCTACTCCGGTTGAGGTTTTGGGCTTGCAAGGTACACCTGCCGCCGGTGATGATTTTACCGTGGTGGCTGATGAAAACCAAGCCAGAGAGGTTACTAATTATCGTATTCGTAAAGAGCGTGATGCGAAGTTGGTTAAGAGTGCAAAATCGGCTATGGAACAAATGCTTGATAAGATTAAATCCGGTGAAATTAAACATCTGCCGGTCATTATCAAAGCTGATGTTCAAGGTTCGATTGAGGCCATTGAGGGTACTTTGAATAAACTCTCAACAGATGAAGTCAGTGTTCAAATCTTGCACTCGGCGGTGGGCCCGATTTCTGAATCTGATGTAACCTTGGCTAAGGCTTCTAATGCTTTTATTATTGGATTTAACGTTCGTGCTATTCCGCAAGCTCGCGATATGGCTCGCAGAGACGGTGTTGATATTCGTTATTACTCCATTATTTATGATGTGGCCGATGATGTTAAGAAAGGTTTGGAAGGTATGCTCTCTCCGGAATTGAAAGAAAAGATTCTGGGTTATGCCGAAATCAGAAACGTCTTTAATATTACCGGTGTGGGTAAAGTTGCCGGTTGTATGGTTACCGAAGGTCTGGTTAAACGCGGAGCAAAAGTTCGTTTGTTGCGTGATAACGTGGTTATTCATGATGGTAACTTGGGTCAACTGAAACGCTTCAAAGATGATGTTAAAGAAGTTAAAGAAGGCTATGAATGCGGTATGAGTTTTGAAAACTATAACGATATTCAGGTCGGCGACTTTATTGAGTGTTATGAAATTGAAGCAATTGCCGCTAAACTCTAATTGGTTGTGAGGTGAAATATGGCAATAAAAGAACAATCTCAAAGACAGCTGCGTGTTGGGCAAGAAATTAAGAAAATTATTGCCGGCGAAATTCAGCATGAAAATGTCAGAAATTTGGAGGGAATCGATGCGCTCGTTACAATTACCGATGTGCAAGTTTCTCCGGATTTGAAGTATTGTAATGTTTATTTTATCACGTCCAATAATGCTTTGAACCAAGAGGTTATGGGTGGTTTGCAATTGGCCGGCGGACATTTTCGTAAGGTTATCGGCAAAAAGACGACCTTGCGTTATGTACCGGAGATTAATTTCCGCTTAGATGATACTTTTGAGGAAGTTGATCGAATCGAAAAATTGCTTCATGACCCAAAAGTTCAAAGAGACTTACAGACCAAAGGTGAAGAATAAATAAAAAGCCTCCGTAAGGAGGTTTTTTCTTGCCTAAGGAAAATAAAATGTTATTCTTGGTTTAATTTCTAATTATTAAAATTTAAGCATTATGTTAAGTAAAGAAAACAAAGCTAAGTATTTGCCAACGCAAGACTTGCAAGAGTTGTATGAAAAAGATGAAAAATACATCAGGTCTTTTATTGTTATGGATTTAAGAGAACTTGAGAGTATTCTTCTGGTATCAGAATTTCGTAAGAAAAAAATGGCTATCAAAGAAGATGTGGTCAAATGGGCGGAAAAGATGCCCGAATTTGTCTTTTATACTTGGTCGCATCGGTTTGCGGATGAGGTTGTTTTGAGAATCAATCTTGAAAATTATTTAGCAAAAAAATTTGATAAGAAATTTAGAATTTTTGCTAAAGAAAACGGCTATGTTTGTGAGACGGATTTTTTTGATGTGAAAGTTTCAAAAAAACTCAAAAGCGAGGTATTGCTTGTTAGAAATGGCGATACTTATGATTTATTGTACTGTGTTGTAGCGGGATATTTCGATATGTTTGAAAAAGAACGTGAAGCCTGCTTTGCAAATGGGGTTTATGGAATTCAGGTTTATGAAGAAATGGCTCCGCGACCCATTTGGTGCTTGCAAATTGAAAGAGGCGTTTCTTTGCAAGATTTGGAGAAATATGAACTTGAAACCTTGGTACGATAGTTTGAAATTTTTAGGTATAAAAATAACCGCCCAGAATTGAGCTGAGCGGTTTTTTTTTAACAAAGGTTAGCGGGAGAGAAGAGATTTCTTCTGCCAGCTTCTTTGTTTTTGCATCTGCATTTGTTTATGCTGAGAGGCTTTTTCGGCCAACCAGTCATAAATTTTTTGCATTTTGGTATCACCTTGGGCGGCAAAATCCTCTGGATGCCACTGGATACACAAAATGTTTTTGTCCTCATTGCCCCAGGCTTCGGGTGTGCCATCAGCGGTGGAGGCGTAGATTTTGAGGTCTGACATCTTATCGTTGGGCATCATTGCCTCACGGTGGCGTGAGTTGGTTTTAATATGCCCTTCGCCTAAGATTCTTGCCAAAGGTGTGTCAGGGTAGATGAAAACGTCGTGTGCGCCCAAATCTTTGGTTTTGTGTTCCAAAGAGGTTTGGGTGTAGGCTTTGAGATCACGGTACATTTTCATGCCGTGCATACCACCTATCATCTGCGCTCCGGCGCAAATTCCTAACATTGGAATCCCTTCTTTTTCGGCTTTCATAATTGAAGTTATGTAGGCGTAAGAACGGGTTCCAGGTTTACTGTCTCCTTTTTGCGGGTCCGTGTAGAACTCATTGGGCGAATCAAATGCGCCACCCGGCAAAATCAGACCGTCAATGCCATCCATTTGCGACAGATTTTCGTTGTAGGTTAAAAATCTGAGATTTACACCTGATTGGGCAATTGCCTTGGCGTAAGGCATATCAATTGTATAATAGCCTTTTTCGCGACCCATCAGAAAGCCGACGATTGGTTGGTTGGCAAGAGGTTCTTTGTTTGCCAGTTGGGCGTAGTCTCCATCTGACAATTGCAAAATAGGCGTGATGCCTTCTTTTGCAAAAGATGACATTTTTTCATCACTAATGCCGTAAGCATTATACTCCGGCAAAAATTCTAAGTTCACATTCTTTTTCATTTTGATTTGTTTTTAGTCATAAAAATAAGTTATTGGATTTATGATAGCAAAACAGAGTGTTTTGTCAAGTGATTTGTCGAAAATGTTTGCTTTTTGAAAAGTTTGATGTATAGTGGGCTCAATTCACTTAATTATAAATTTTATTATTATGAAACCAGAAATTAAAAAAGATTATGAGTTAAGAAAAGTCGGAAACAAAATTGTTTTGCGACAAATGAGTATTCCGGACTATGAGATGAAAACAACCCTTGTGGCTGATGAGATTTTAGACGTTAGCGATAATGTGTTTGCCTTGAAGTATAATGAAAAATTTTTCTGCTTGTGTCGGGAAGATAAAAAAGCACATCTTTTGCATACGGTATCCATTGTTGAAAAGTATGAAATTTTGGGTGAACAAATTTTATATTCGCAAAATGGAACGTGGCATTTGTGGCAAGAGGATTTTCAGGTGAAAATTCTGGGAAAAGCGGAAGATTTGAACAATTTTTTGTTTGTACTTAAGGTGTTTGAGGGCAAACAGTTGAGCGGAAAATATCTTTTCAGCTATTTTCAAAATGAAAAGCTCTGCCAAAAAGAGTGTTCGGATTACCAAAAATTAACCTCCCAAAGTGCTCAAGGTTTGGAAGCCGATATTATGAAAATTCGGCTGAAAGACGGTTGGCGATTTGTCAGCTGTATGCGACGTCGCAAAATGAGCGAACATTTGGGAATGAAAATTCCGGAAAGCACCTTTGAAACCAAAATTATCTTTACGGAAAGTCCTTGTTCGAAGCTGGTGGAATATGCCAATTTTGTTGAGGATTTTCTGAAAAAGAAAAAAGGTTTTGGTAATGTCTTAGCGGAAGATTCTGTTTTGGTGAACGCTTTATGGGAAGGGAAAATATCTAATGAAAAGAAAAAGTTAATCCCTTGCTTTGAGAGTTGTTTGATGCAGAATTTGGACTTGAATATCTATGCCGATGTCTGGCGGATATTTCAGGGATATCAGAAAGAGGTTTATCTGGTGAGTTGCCCGTCATTGAGCTATGAGCAAAAGGCCGATGATGTGTTTATGGATAAGTATAACGGGCAGAGATGCTTGTTTGTTTGTCGGGGTAAAAAAACGGATAAATTTGTCTGTGTTAAAGACGGTTTGAGGTATCGTGTGCAGTTGCTCAAAGATTAATCTTTTGCTTGAAAGTGCTTCTATTTGAAAGAAGCACTTTTTTGTTGCCAGCCGAAAACTTATCCTTTAAACAAGAGGTAAGGATGATAAAATATGAAACATAAAAAAGGCGAAAATATAAACGGTTGGCTGATTGTCGATAAACCTCGGGATATCGGCTCAACGCAGGTGGTTAATTTGACTCGTAAATGGCTTAATGCCAAAAAGAACGGGCATGCCGGCACGCTTGACCCTTTTGCTACCGGCGTGTTGCCGATTGCATTCGGTGAGGCGACAAAGCTCTTGCCTTATGTTACGGATGGAAAAAAAGAATATGAATTTATCATTCAATGGGGCAAAGCAACCAATACCGATGATTCTGAAGGCGAAATTATCGGAGAATCGTCAAAAATTCCAACAAGAGAAGAAATTTTAAGCGTCTTGCCGCAATTTATCGGCAAAATAAAACAGGTTCCGCCGGTTTATTCTGCCATTAAAATCAATGGGGAACGGGCTTATAATTTGGCCAGAAAAGGTGAAGAGGTTGCCATACCGGAGCGAGAAGTTGAAATTTATGCTCTGGAACTTTTAGAAGAATTAGAGAATCACCAAGCGCGTTTTCGGGTGGAGTGCTCTAAAGGGACTTATGTGCGCACACTCGGGCATGATTTGGCTCAAAAATTGGGGACTCTCGGCTATTTGCAGGAGTTAAGACGCACAAAATGCGGTAATTTCGGGCTTGAGTCGAAAATTTTACTGGAAAATATAAAAAATTTGGTGCATAGTATCCCCCTAAAAGAATTTTTGCTTCCGTTAGAAACATCTCTGCGCGACATCGCGGTGATTGCTGTTTCGGAAGTTGATGCAAACAAACTTAAACTTGGACAAGGCGTGTCGCCGAAGGCTTATCAAGTGCAAAATTTGATTGGTCGTGAGGCTGCGGCTTATTTCGAGGATAATTTGATTGCGATTGTGCGAATCGAGGAAAAAAGAATTTCTCCGGTTCGAGTGTTTAATCTTTAATATGTATAAAGGATAAATTGATGTCGATTACTAATGAAAAAAAACAAGAATTAATTAAAGAATATGGTTTAACCCCAGGTGATACCGGTTCTCCGGAAGTTCAAATCGCTATTTGGACCTACAGAATCAATGCTTTGATTGAGCACTTCAATACTCATCAAAAAGATTTACACTCTCGCTTGGGCTTGATGAAGATGGTTAGCCGTCGTCGCCACTTGTTAGATCACCTGAAATCTAAGAGCGAAAGCAGATATCAGGATTTGATTAAGAGATTAGACCTCCGTAAGTAGGAATTTATTTAATGGGGCAATTAGGGCAATTTTATTTCGTCTCGCAATTATGTACTTTGGTGTATGATATAATTTGTGTTGCCGTTAAAAAGAGCTCTCTTTGCTCCATTAAAATATTTTTTGATATGTGGAGAAGTCAGCCTAAATCAACCTTTGGGGTTGTTGTTGGCTGAACAAAGTTTTTGGAATGCGGGGCAGGGTGTTCCGCATTCGTTTTAAATCCTGCTCTTGAGCAGGTGGTCAGTTCGGGAAGGCTCGGATTGATTGATGTTTGTAAGAGAATATGAAAGAAAGGAAAGATATATGATCAATTTTAATGTGGTTCGCAAAGAAATGGAATGGGGCGGACGCAAATTGGTATTGGAAACGGGTAAGCTGGCTCGTCAAGCGCAAGGGGCTGTCGTTGTTACCTATGGTGAAACCGAAGTTATTGCAACTGTTTGCGCAGCTAAAGAGGTAAAGGCTGATCAGGATTTCTTTCCTTTGACAGTTAATTATCAAGAAAAATACTATGCTACCGGTAAAGTTCCCGGCGGATTTATGAAACGTGAAGGCAAACCAAGTGAACGTGAAGTTTTGCTCTCTCGTTTGATTGACAGACCTATTCGTCCTCTGTTTCCGGATGCTTTCAAAAACGAAGTTCAAGTTATTTGTACCGTATTGTCTCATGACCAAGTAACTGATTCCGATATTCCGGCTATGATTGCCGCTTCGGCTGCTTTGAGCATTTCCGGTATTCCGTTCTTGGGGCCTATTGCTTCGGCTAAAATCGGCTATAAAGATGGTCAATATATTTTGAACCCAACGATTGAACAAATTAAAGAATCGGATTTGGAATTGGTGGTTGCCGGTACCAAAGAAGGTGTTTTGATGGTTGAATCCGAAGCTCAAGAATTGTCTGAAGAAACAATGCTTGGTGCCGTTATGTTTGGTTTTGAAAACTTCCAACCGGTTATTAAACTTATTGAAGAATTAAAAGCCGAAGCCGGAAAAGAAGCTTGGGAAACTCCGGTATTTCCGCCTGAATTTGATGAACTCTACAAAAAATTGGCTGACGGATTTAGTGCTGATTTTGAAGAAGCCTTTAAGGAAACCGATAAATTGAAACGTGGCGAACTCATTGCCCAAGCCTCTGAAAAATTCAAGGCTACTTTGGATCCGGAAAATGAATTCGAGCAACGCTATGCGCAAGATGCTATCGAAAAATTGATGCACCATGTTATGAGAGAAAAAGTTTTGACTACCGGTCATCGTATTGATGGTCGTGATACCAAAACCGTTCGCCCAATTCAATGCGAAGTTGATGTTTTGCCTATGGCTCATGGTTCTGCTATCTTTACCCGTGGTGAAACTCAGGCTTTGGTGGTTACCACTTTGGGTACAGGTGAAGATGCTCAAGTCGTTGATGGTCTGATGGCTGAGTATAAAGAAGACTTTATGCTGAACTATAACTTCCCGCCGTTCTCAGTTGGTGAATGCGGTAGAATCGGTAGCCCGGGACGTCGTGAAATCGGTCATGGTAAATTGGCTTGGCGTGCTATTCATCCGATGTTGCCGAAAAATCAAGACAGTTTCCCTTACACTATTCGCGTGGTTTCAGAAATTATGGAATCAAACGGTTCTTCATCTATGGCAACCGTTTGCGGCTCAACCATGTCTTTGATGTCTGCCGGTGTGCCAATGACAAAACCAGTGGCTGGTATTGCCATGGGCTTGATTAAAGAAGATGACGGTCGTGTTGCTATTTTGACCGATATTTTGGGTGATGAAGACCATTTGGGCGATATGGACTTTAAGGTCGCCGGTACAAAAGATGGTGTTACCGCTTTGCAGATGGATATTAAAATCACCTCCATTACCAAAGAAATTATGGAAAAGGCTTTGGCTCAAGCTCATGAAGGTCGTATCCATATCTTGGGTGAAATGGCTAAGGCTATTTCTGCTCCTCGTCCGCATGTTTCTGACAAAGCTCCGCGTATCATCGCCATTAAAATTCCGGTCGATAAAATTCGCGAAGTTATTGGTTCCGGCGGTAAGGTTATTCGTGAAATTACCGAAAAAACCAATTCTAAAATCGATATTTCCGATGATGGTGTTATTCGTATCGCTACCATGAAAAAAGAAGATGGTGATGCGGCTCTTGACTGGATTATGGGAATCGTTGCAGAACCCGAAGAAGGCAAAATCTATAAAGGTGTTATTACCAAAATTATGGATTTCGGGGCTTTTGTTCGCTTCCTCGGAACAACCGAAGGGTTGGTTCATATCTCTGAAGTCAAAAATGAGAGAATCGCTTCCGTTTCCGACTTCTATAAAGAAGGTGATACAATCTGGGTTAAATGCATCGGTCAAGATAATCGCGGTAAGATTAAACTCTCAGCTAAAAGAGTTAATCAAGAAACCGGTGAAGATTTGGAAAAATAATTATTTAATCCGCTTTTGAAAAGAAAGGACTCATTTCTTGGGAAAGAAATGGGTCTTTTTTTGTTTGAATGTTGACAGTTAGTGAAAAACTTATTTATATATTTTTATATAAAATCTTATTTATTTATCATTATGAAAACTGGTTTATGTATTGTGGCATTCCTTGTTCTTTATAGTTTGTATGTCTATAATGAAATAAGGGTGGCCAGAAAAAAAAGAAGACAGCAGTATTATAAAAATGGTGTGGTTGTTGCTCGATTAAAAAAAGAAGAAAATGGTCTTTGGCTTTGTAAATTTTTTCTTTACGGAGACCATTTGGGATATTTTGAAAAACAACCTCACTCTGAAAGAGTTAAAGCTGTTGTTGTTGGGTATAACGAAAAGAATAAACTCTTTAAATTGGAAGAGTTTGTCGAAAATTAATTAAAAGAACTTGCTTTCTTGATAAACGAAAGCGAGTTCTTTTTTTGAAGATGTTGACAAAATGTAGCTATATGATATTTTGAAAATACTTAATTTTATTATTAATCTTAAAAATTTTCGAGTTATGTTAGAAAGTATTATTTTTTTATTTATTGCGATATTGTTAGTCGCAATAGGTGTTTGGTATCTGGTTTCGCTTAACAAGTCTGAAAAACAACTCACAGAAGAAAAGTTAAGCCAACACTCTCTTTCTTTTGAAGATAGGTGGAATATGGAAAAACATATTTCCGCGGTTAAAGGTGTTCGTGTGCAAGGAGTTATTCTTGCTTTAGCTTGTGTCGGTTTGGTCTTTTGCTATTTTTGGGAAGATAAAACCTATTTGACATTGGATATTTGGATGTATCTTTTTGGCGGAGTCCTTGTTTTGGCGACAATTTTGTTTGCTGTTGTGGCAATAAGAGCGGTTTGCATTTCTCAAAAAGTAGAAAAATTATAGCAAATTATGAGTTATGTTATGGCTTTTAATCTTTTTTGTTGTGTTTTGTTTGGTATTAGACCGCTATGCTTTTTTAGAGTTGAAAAAATGTGATAAGGAGGCTGCGGAAACACTGAAAAGAACGGTAAACCGCACTATTATCAAAGTTCAACTTGAAAAAAGGATTATCGAAATTCAAGGATTTTTGTTCTTTGGGTTTGTTGTGGCGGCGGTTGTGCTCTTTATGTGGTGGTGCGAATTATCTTTGCACGTTTATGTAAATTTGGGGTACTACTTGCTGTCTGCCGGATTGGTGCTTGCACCGATATTGTTTGGAGTACTTTTTCTTAGAGGTATCAAAACTTGCAAAAATATAGATAAATTATAAAAAAGGGGGGCAAGGCTACCCCTTTTTTGTTTGACTCAAAAAAGAAATTTAAGTATAGCTGAAAACAGTAATTTATTATTGTATCACTTAAATTTTTTCGAGTTATGGATTGTGTCTTTTATTGGATTTTCGGAATCCTGATTGCTCTTAATGTGGGTAATTTTTTGTTTGCTCTATTCAAGAAAAAGATTATGAGTATCGGTTCTCAGGGAGGATGGGCTTATTATCTTTTATTTAAGCTAACGGTGGATGCTATCTTTTTTGTTGGATATTTTGTATCAACAAATCCTTTTAACCGTTTTGAATTGTTCTTCTGGTTGGGGTTGGTAATTGTAAGTCAGATTTTGGCGTTGCTTTCTATTCGGATTTTTAGAAAGAAGTTTACAAACAAGCTGATGTCAGGTGTTTATTACTTTAAGGTGAATTATATTTGTTATAAACCTGATAGAATTTTCGGTGAGTTTGATACTGATTTTTGCAAATATCCTTTAAGTGCAGAGCTGGAGGTCAGAAATTTTGAAAAGTACCAAAAGGGAAATGTTTTTCCTGTCGTTGTGAAATCGTGTTATTATGATGTTTGGGAATGGTTTTACGGTGAAGAGGTTGACATAAAGGTTACTTCTTATTCATAATTTTTATAGAGGCTTTTATCTAATGTAAGATAAAAGCCTTTTTGTTTGTTTGACATTTTATAATTTTTGTCTATAATGGCGCTAATTTATAAGTATTAGGAATATTATTAATTATAAAAATTTAGAGATATGAATCCAATCGTTATCTTAATTTATTGGGCGGTGGCTGGTGTCATTGTCTGGTTAGCTAATCAGTTTTGGTTGGCTAAATCTTTGCCAAGAATGCAAGACATTCGAGTGCAGTTTGGTTTGACTTTGGTTTGGGTGTTGCTTTTTAGCTCCAAAAACTTTATTGGTTGGGTAGCTATTATTGCAGCATTGTGTTATAAATTTTGGGTCGATTTTCGTTTATGGCATCGGGCTAAAACCGGTGCAATGTATCCTTGCATTGTCGATAAAATCGATGATGAATTAAGGGGGAGAATCCTGACGCATTTGACGATTATTCCGGTGGTGATTGTTCAGACTTTGAATGATGAGAAGCCTGAAGAAAAGCAAACCTATTGGTGTCGGGTGTTGAAATATTCTGTCCTTTCTACAAGAGTGGAGGTTGAACTCTTGGAAAAAATGGATTGGGGTGAAACTGTTCATTATTTTGCTTCAAAAAAGCAAAAAAGCAAAAAACTGAATTTAGCAAATTTCTTTAAATTTTTAAAAAACTAATATTATGGAACTAATTATTTTAATTGCTGTCTTGGCTTTTTTATTTGTATTGGTGTATTGGAAAAACGTTGGTCATGCACCGCGAGAGAAAAAAACTACTAAACAGCCTGTAGAGGTTGAAGCCAAGTTGGAGTTCTTCTCTGAAGAAGATGGCTGGCATGCCGTCTTTAACAAAAACGGGGTTCTTTGCTATGGGGTTTTTGTAAATCTTAGTGAAGGGCAGGTAACCAAAGGAGTTACCATTCCAGCCGTAATTGAAGAAGAACCAACTGCCGACAATGAGCTCTATTTGTTAAGAGCTTAAGAAAAATTTATTAAAGAGGAGGTGGAAACATCTCCTCTTTGGCGTTTAAAAAGCTCTTGAAATATTGAAAATAAAGGTGTAAAAGAGTTCTACTCGTCGGACACCCCTGGAGGTCTGCGAGAGTTTAATTTTTTTATAAGGAATAATAAAGATGGCAGATATTACTTTTGACGCTCAATTGCGTGAAAAAGCAGGTAAGGGGGCAGCTCGTGCATGTCGTCGTGAAGGTCGCGTTCCTGCGGTTATTTACGGTGGTAACAAAGAAGCCCTGTTGATTAGCTTGGATCCGGTTCAATTGGAAAAAGCTTTGGATATGGTCGGTTTCTATGATGCCGATATCGAAATCAATGTTGATGGCAAAAAACACAAAGTCGTTTGCCAGGATGTTCAATTCCATCCGGTTAGCGATAAGCCGTTACATGTCGATTTTCTTAGAAAATAAAATTGCAAAAGGCCTGTTATTGCAGGCCTTTATCAATTTTTGTTGTTTTAAAATCTGTATTATTAAATTCTTTCTCCGGAACTTTAACGATTATGTTCTGTGAAAATGAAAGAAAAGGTCAAAGATGTTTTTAATTGTTGGTTTGGGCAATCCCGGAGCTGAATATCAAAATACTCGTCATAATGTCGGGTTTATGGTGGCTGATGAAATTCATGAAGAATATCATTTCGGGCCATATAAGGCTAAGTTTGACGGGCTGATTAGTGAAGGTGTGATTGAGGGCGAAAAAGTTTATTTGCTTAAGCCGCAGACTTATATGAATCTGTCCGGCAATTCAGTGGTTAAGGCTGCACATTTCTATAAAATCTTACCACAAAACGTGATTGTCATTCATGATGATATGGATTTGAAAATCAATCAAATTAAAGCCAAAATCGGTGGTGGTGCCGGTGGACATAACGGGCTTAAAAGTATTGATGCGCAAATTAGCCCAAATTATAATCGGGTTCGGTTAGGAATTGGTCATCCCGACAGTAGTTTGCCTCACGAGGCGGTGGTTAATCATGTTTTGACCGGTTTTTCTAAGGCTGACAAAGCAATCCTTGATGAGAATATTCGTTTGGTTACGCAAAATATCGGTGTTGTTTTGAAAGACGGTATTGCCGCTTTTTCCAATAAAATCGGAAATTTACTCAGAAAATAGGTTCTTTAGTTGACTTTTGTTTCGTATCCTTATAATCCTATTATCATAAATGTTGCTCTTATTTGTGGAGAAGAAAATGAAACAACAGCCTAAAATTTCTGTCATCATACCCGTTTATAATGTTGAACAATATCTTCCCCAATGTTTGGATAGTTTGCTTGCCCAAAGTTTTGATAACTTTGAGGCAATTTTTATTAATGACGGGTCAAAAGACGGTTCTTTGGAGATTTTGAAAAAATACCAAGCAAAAGATAGCCGCGTTGTCGTGATTGATAAGAAAAATGAAGGTGTGTCCGTTGCCAGAAATCAGGGATTGAAAAAAGCTCAAGGCGAGTATATTGCTTTTTTGGACGGCGATGATTGTGTTGAACCGAATTTTTTGCAAGACGCTCTGGCTCATATTGAAAAAAATAATTCCGATATTTTGATTTTTGAAAGTTATTTACTCGACGGAGATAAAAAATTTGTTTGGGATAATGATACTTTCAAAAATGAAATTCAAGAATCTTTGGAAAAAGATCCTAAAAATCCTTCGATTTATGCTTTCTTGTCCGTTGTGTGGAATAAGATTTATCGTGCTGATTTTATTAAAAAACATCATATCGAATTTCCTGTCGGAATTAAGACGGCGGAAGATGTTATTTTTAATTTGTTGTGCTATTTTAATAAACCGCATTGTTCTTATGTGGATGAATATTTCTATGTTTATCGAATCAACCGTCAAGGGTCGGCAACTGCTAAGCTCGATTGCATTGCCAGCGATATAGAGGCTTTTTATTCTTTGGAAAAAATGGATATTTTTCAAAAGCAATCTCTGGAAACAAAACAGTTGGTAATGAATAAATTTATCAGCGGAATTGAGGGATATATTAATAAGTTTTCTTTGCAGAATAATAAGCAATATATGTCTTTGCGGAAGAAATTTTTGAATGATTTGCGGAAAAAATATGGTGCGGAAGTTATTAATAAATTAGTTCATATTAAAGATTTAACTCTTGCGGAGCGTCTGTTTAGTATTCGCAATTCTTATTGCAAAAAATATAAGATTATTCATTTTTTGGGTATGCGTTTTCAAGTGGAAAGAAAGAGAAAATAGGTATTGAATATTTAGAGTTTTGGTAAAAACAGGAGAGTGCTATGGCTTCTTCTTTGGTGTCGGTAATTGTGCCGGTTTATAAGGATGAACAATTCTTAGAGAATTGTTTGGAATCGATTGTTAAACAAACTTACGAAAATTTAGAAGTTCTTTGTGTGAATTTCGGTGCTTCGGAAAAATGTGCCGATATTTTATCCGATTATGCTCATAAATATAAAAATATTCAGGTCTTTACCTTAAAAGAAGGCGGAAAAGCCACAGCCAAAAATTTAGGCTTAAAAAAGGCCAAAGGGGATTTGGTGTTCTTTTTGGATGCCGATGATAAAATTGATAAGATATGCATTGAAGAACTGGTGAAAACACAAACAAGGACTAATGCCGATGTGGTTTGCGTGCATGATATCGTGATTTGTGAGGGAAAGAAAAAAACCGCAAAAGACCGCATGATTTCGGGGCATTCGGAGGGAACTTTTCAGATTACAAACGAAATTGTTAATCAGATGTGGGTTGTGGCTTGGGGAAAGCTTTTTAAGATAAAACCAATCCGAGATTTGGAGCTTTCTTTTCCTGAGGGTTGTTTGTATGAAGATGAGTTCTTTCACTATGCTTTATTACCGCATTTACGAAAAATTGCCGTTAGTGATGGCGGAACCGTGTTTTATCGCCAGCATGAAAATTCGGTCGTTGCTCGCCAAAAACTCAAAAGCGGAAAAGATAATTTGCTGATTTTTCAAAAAATTTTTGAATATTATCAGGAAAATGGTTTCTTGGGAAAAATTGATTTGCCGGTGCGGATTTTAAGTGCCGGTTTTGCGCAAAACGCAAACCATAAGCTCTATTATCAGCAAGTGAAAGATTTGTTGTGTCATTTAGGGGTTTCTAAAGAGATGGTCAATCATCATGAGTTGGTGGGAAAACTTTTGGAAAGTGATGATTTTTTGAGCTATTGCCGTTGTGCTACCTGCTATAAGATTAAACAAAGTTTGCAGAATTTAAGGCAATCGTGGTTTCGCTGTCAAGTCGGAAAGAAAACGCATATAGCCTTGTTTGGTTTGACTTTACTCCATTTGGCAAAAGGCGAAAAAACGGTTATCTTGGGTTGGAAGTTATAGAATTGGCTTGAAATATCGTCCTCTATCAGATATAAGACTCCTTAAGTTTGAACTAAAAATTTAAGGAGTTTTTTGTTATGGGTTTTAATTGCGGAATTGTCGGCTTGCCTAATGTCGGTAAATCTACCTTGTTTAATGCTTTGACGCAGACTATTGCGGCTCAGGCTGCCAATTTTCCTTTTTGCACGATTGAGCCAAATACCGGTCGTGTGGCCGTGCCTGATCCGAGATTGGATAAATTGGCTGAAATCGTTAAACCCAGAATGGTTACCCCGACGCAATTGGAATTTGTGGATATTGCCGGTTTGGTTAAAGGTGCTTCCAAGGGCGAGGGATTAGGCAATCAGTTCTTGGCTAATATTCGTGAAGTTGATGCAATTATCCATGTGTTGAGATGTTTTGAAAACGATAATATTACCCATGTTGAAGGCTCTGTAGACCCTATTCGCGATGCGGAAATCGTGGAAACGGAATTGATGATTGCCGATTTGGAATCTTTGGAAAAACGCTATGACCAAGTGCAGAAAAAAGCTAAAAGCGGTGAAAAAGAATCCGTTTTAAGAGAATCGGTTATGCGTCCGGTGATTGAGGCTTTGAAGGCTGGAAAACCGGCTCGGACGGCAGCTCCTGAGCCCACAAATAAAGATGCCTGCAAAGAATATAAGATGTTGCAGCTTTTAACGGCTAAGCCGGTACTCTATGTTTGCAATGTAGATGAGGAATCGGCGGCGGGTGGTAATAAGTTCTCTGATATGGTGATGACCAAGGCAGAGGCAGAAGGGGCAAGTGCGGTTATTATTTCAGCTGAAATCGAATCGGAAGTGGCTCAACTCGAATCCGAAGATGAGAAAAAAGAATTTTTGCAATCGCTTGGTTTGGAAGAAACCGGTTTGGCAAAGATTATTCGTGCCGGATATAAACTTTTGGGACTCGAAACCTATTTTACTGCCGGACCGAAAGAAGTACGTGCTTGGACGTTTTTGAAAGGTTCAAAAGCACCGGTTTGTGCCGGAATTATTCACTCAGACTTTGAGAGAGGCTTTATTCGAGCTGAGACAATCTCTTATGATGATTTTGTGAAATATGGCAGTGAACAAGCCTGCAAAGATGCCGGAAAAATGCGTTCCGAAGGCAAAGATTATGTCGTTAAAGACGGCGATATGATGAATTTCTTGTTTAACGTTTAATTCGCAAAAAAATACTTTTAGACAAAAAGTTGACAGCGTCGGTATTTTGTGCTATATACCGCGTAAACATTTTATTATTTTAATTAAAATTTATAAATTATGTGTAAACAGACTGAAGAACTGGTTGCGAGCCAGTTCGAAAAATTAACGGGAATTGAAGGTAATAGTGCTGAAATTATGAACTTAGAGGTTTATGCCCGAAAGCGTGAATCTCTGAAACAAATGCTTCGGCAGGTGTTGCCGGATTTGAGAATATCTACCAGCCTTGGCTTGGTAAAGGTTTCAGATTTTGCTGCTTATGTTGAGCAGCAGGAAGAAAAAAAGGAAACCTTTTTCCAAAAAGGCTTGGCGATTGTTAGGAAAGTAACGGGAAAAGAATACGGGTTAGATGATGACTTGTATTCGGAGTTAAGACCTGATGAGGCTACTCATGGTACAAATGAGTATCTCTCTCAGCAGTGTCGGTATTTTATCAAAACCAACAAAGTCTATCAGGCTTTGTCTTTGGGATTAAAAGGTGAAAAGCGGGCTTATTATCCGCCGGTATCTTTACTGGAAAAAGCAAAGAACATTAGAGAAATAATTGACCTTTATTATCGTAGAGGTCGGTTCTAATCTAAAACTTAGAGAAGAACGGAGTTTGTTTTGAGGACAAGCTCCGTTTTTTTGTTTTTTGCTTGCGAGAGAAGCGCTTTTGCGCTACAACTCATAAAAACTTTGATGAGAGGATAAGATTATGCGTTTGGCCCTGTTTCAACCTGATATTCCGCAAAATACTGGTACACTCTTGCGCTTGGGCGCTTGTTTAGATGTGGAACTTGATATTATTGAGCCTTGCGGTTATATTTTTTCAGAAAAAACGTTGAAGCGTGCCGGTATGGATTATTTGCATTTGGTGAAATACAGACGACATAAATCTTGGGAACATTTTTTGCAATATCGTGCCGAACATCCGGATGAATATGGGCGAATCGTACTTTTGACCACACATGCAACAGAGCCATACTATAATTTCAAATTTCAATCCAATGACATCATCTTAATGGGGCGCGAATCGGCCGGTGTTCCCGAAGAAGTACACCATACGGCAGATACTCGTCTTCTTATTCCGATGAATGAGAATGCGCGCTCAATTAACGTTGCCGTATCGGCGGTGATGGTGGTGGGGGAGTGTTTGCGCCAAACGGGCGGATTTCCTTCTGTGGCAAAATAAGGCAGATTTCGCGTGTCAAAGAAATACGCTAAGTACAAGGCTAAAGAAAACCTTCTTATTGATTTCTCTGATTTTTTGTGTTAGGTAAAAGCAAAATTTGTTATTTTGTTTTTATCATTTTAATTTCAATTTTTATGAAGCAGTATTTGGATTTGTTATCAGATATCATGGAGCATGGTATTGATAAAATGGATCGTACGGGTGTTGGGACTCGAAGTGTTTTCGGAAGGCAGTTGCGGTTTGATTTGACCAAAGGTTTTCCTTTGTTGACCACCAAAAAGCTCTATACCAGAGCGATTATTCATGAGTTGTTATGGTTTCTCAAAGGAGATACAAATATCAAATATCTCCACGACAACAAGGTAACAATTTGGGATGAGTGGGCTGATGAAAATGGAGATCTCGGACCGGTGTATGGTGCGCAATGGCGAAATTGGAACGGTGATGGAATCGACCAAATCGCCGATTTGGTGAAACGACTCAAAACTAATCCAAATGACAGGCGTATGATTGTTTCGGCTTGGAATCCTTCGCAGTTGGCAGAAATGCACTTGCCGCCTTGTCATATGATGTTTCAATGCTATGTGGCAGATGGGCGTTTGTCTTTGATGCTTTATCAGAGAAGTTGTGATTGCTTCTTAGGCGTGCCTTTTAATATCGCTTCTTATGCTTTATTGACGATGATGTTGGCTCAAGTGTGCGGGTTGCAGGCTTATGAATTTATTCATACCTTTGGTGATACGCATATCTACTTGAACCACTTTAATCAAGTCAAAGAGCAGCTTGCGCGAGAGCCAAGAGAGCTTCCGCAGATGAGGCTTAATCCAGATGTAAAAAATTTGGAGGATTTTAGGTATGAGGATTTTTGTTTGGAAAACTATAATCCTTGGCCGTCAATCAAAGCTCCCGTTGCGGTGTGAACTATTAAAAAACAGCCCTTTGCTTATGCTTTGCGGCTGTTTTGTTTTTTTTGACAAAATTTTTTATTTTTGGACTAGATTTAAGCTCAAAAATGTGGTATAGTCCTGTTCGTAATTAGGACAATATTGTTCTCTTCCATTAATTTCAGATATTTTGATAGGACAGATAAATGATTAAAAAAACTTCATCTGCTATTGCTTTTAACTCTGGTGATTTTGTTGTTTACCCGGCTCATGGGGTTGGTAAAGTATCCGATATCTCAAAACAAAAAATCGCCGGTTCAGAGCTGGAATTAATTGTGGTTAATTTTGCTAAAGATAAAATGACTTTGCGTATTCCGATGGCTAAGGTCGAATCAGTCGGATTACGTAAAATCTCTGAGGCTTCTACCATGAGTGATGCTTTGAATGTCTTAAAGGGAAAAGCTAAAGTTAAGAAAGTTATGTGGTCTCGCAGGGCTCAGGAATATGAAAATAAAATTAATTCCGGAAACCCGGTTGCTGTCGCTGAAGTCGTTCGTGATTTGTATCGTAGTGAAAATTTAGCTGAACAATCTTATAGCGAAAGGCAAATTTATGAGCAAGCCTTAGACCGCTTGGCTAGTGAAGTTGCCGTATGTGATAATACAAGCACTGAAGAAGCTACAAAGAAATTGCTTTCTATCTTAGCTAAATAATTTTGTATGACTTGAGATAAAAGGTCGGGATTTGAATTCCCGACCTTTTTGTTTCCAGCGACTCCAAAGATGAAAAATTTTGGGCTTTGCAAGCCTTTTTTGGCTTTTAAAGATATGTGGGGATAATACTGTGAACAAGTAAAGACTCAAATTGCGAATCAGCTAAGAGAAATTTATTAATAAATTATTAATTAATTATAAACGGGAGCTAAGTCCATGTTTAGTGAAGTTGAGCCGGTGGTTACTTCTACCGAGGATATTGTTATCAGAGCTTGTCCGACTTTGGTGGAAGAAAACGCAAAAAAACAAGAGTTTTTGTGGGGGTATTATTTCTGTATTGAAAATAATTCTTCACAAAGAGTACAGTTGCTTGGCAAAAATTGGAATATTACCGATGATAAAGGAAATCGCTTTTGTGATGATTCTATGGGGTTTAAGGGTGAAATTCCAATGCTTGAACCCGGTGAATTTTTTGAGTTTACGAGTATGGCTCCGTTGAGCTCTCCTAATGCCGTATTTTACGGAAGTTGCAAAATTCAAAAAGAAGGGCAAAAGGAATCGCAAGATATTAAAATTCCGACTTTTATGATGTCAGTTAATGAGCCTGTTTTAGCTCACTTAAATTAAAAAAACTCCGGAGATTATCCGGAGTTTTTCTTTAGTATTCTTGAATGTAGTTACTGTTTTCAACATACATATTTAAGTATTGATGAACATTTTTTTCCATACGAACATTGAATTCGTCAAACAGTTTTCTTACCATGTTGTTCCAATATTTTTCTTTTTCCGAAATGTCATAATCGGCAGGAATCTTTAATTCTCTCCATGCTTGGATTTCGGTTTCGGCGTTGGAAAGTTTTTGCGGGTCGCTGATGCGAATGACAACATTTAAGTTAGCGCGATAAACCATGCGGTCGCTTTCAAAAACTTTATCCGTGGTTTCAAGCTCTTCGGTAACGCTGGCATCTTTAATGATAAATTGTGCAACTTTGTCTGATGAAAAATCGACAGCCTCTAAACGGTCATGAGCCCAATTACGAGCGGATTTTTCAATAGAAATCGGAAAGAGGTGTTCTACATTCGGGCGACGGAATGTCGGTGTGAATTCCGATATTACCTCTACTTTGTTAACTTTTAATTTTATCGGGCTTTGATTTTCAAAGCGTACATCGCTATAGCGGTTGGGTTCTTCCGGGGTGCCAAATAATGCGCAGCCGGCACTTAATCCAATAACGCATAAGACTAAGAAAATTTTATTTAACTTTTTCATTTTATGGTTTCCTAAAGTTATTTTTATCTAATATACAAGCGGAAGTTTAATATATACTTAATGTATAGAAAAAAGGCAGGGAGTCCCTGCCTCGGAGAAAGAAAATTTTATCACTTCTTTTATTCTATCTTATTTTTAGATATTTCACTAGTGTTTTTTTATATTTTTTAGTGAGAAATTAGTTCTCCTTTATCAAAACTGTAAACTGTGCAGCAGAAGTGGCAAGTTGCCGTGATTTTGTTGTTTTCGCACATGTCTTCAATATCTTTGGCGCTCATGGCGTGTAAGGTATTAAACAGCTTCTCCCGGCTGCAACGACACCCAAAATGATATTCTTTTATATTACTTAAGCGGAGGTCGTTGGCGTGGAAAAGGCGATGCAATATCTCTTTATCGGATAAGGTATCATCAAAGACTTCTTCTGGTTTTAGGCTTTGAGCCAAAATTGTCGCTTCTTTCCAGTTTTCATCCAAAGTTTCGGTATCAGAAGAGATTTTACCGCCGTTGTCAGGTAATTTTTGCAGTAAAATTCCGGCGGCTTTCCATTTTTTCTCGGTTTCGTTTGGGGCTTGTAAAAACAATTGCAGATAGGTTTCAATTTGCTCAGATTGTTTGAAATAACGGAGAGCGCATTCACTCAAGGTTTTGCCTTGGAGGTCAACGATGCCTTGGTATAAATCGGTTTTTGAGCCTTGGTCAACCGTGAAAGCTAAGTGTCCGCCTCCCATGTAGTGTGGGGCTTCCAATAACTCTGTTTCGTCAGCTTTTCTTAACGCAAGAGCTTTGTTTAACGCTTCTTGATTGAAGTTGGCACAAGCTCTGATAAGCCCTTGAGAGGAGACGTCAACAACAACCATGCTGACCGGTCCGTTGGTTTGGGTTTGGAGGGTGAATAGTCCGTCATATTTAAGGGTGCTGGATAAAAGTGCGCCCAGAGCCGTACTTTCGGCAACAACTCCTGAAACCTGCAATGGGTATTGGTGTTTGGAGAGTATGGTGTTGATGACTTCATCCAAGCGGACTAAGCGTCCCATAAATGCTCCGTTGTCAATGTGAAAAGATGTGCACTTATCAAAATTATTGTTAACCACCGTTTTTTTCCTTTATATACTTAGTTTAACTTAGCTTAGATGTAGTATATTTTAGAGGATTTTGCAAGTGTTGGAAGATGAAATCAAAAAAATAAAGACCAGAACTCCTAAAAAAATTACCAAGCAAAGGCTCAAAAATATTGCCTTGTATTATTTGGAACGTTTTGAATCTTCCGTTGACAATCTGAGACAAGTTTTGATGCGGCGTGTTAATGACTATGCTTACTCTAATCCTGATTTTGATAAGTCGGAGGCTCTTGCTTGGATTGAAGAAATTTTGAGTGATTGTGAAAGATACGGCTATATCTCCGATGCACGTTTTGCTGAAATGAAAATTAAAGATTACTTGGCTGCAGGAAAATCTGCACGATATATTAAGCTAAAATTGTTGCAAAAAGGAATAGAAGAACCTTTAATCGAAAACTTATTGCAAGAACAAGAATATAATCCCGAAGAATTGGCTCTGAATTTGGCAAAAAAGAAAAAAATCGGTCCGTTTCGAAAAAATGATGATGAACGAAGAGAATATCGGCAAAAAGATTTGGCTACTCTTGTACGTGCCGGATTTGATTATGACGTGGCGCAACGCGTACTGGAGAAAGAAATTTTTGAGGCTTTTTAGGCGTTGACAAAAAATTTCGAAAATTGTAAACTCTTTTTGTTTTTAGCTTAAATTAAAGAGTTTTTTATGCCGCAAGTTTTTATTCAAGATATTGCTAATGAAGTTAATCGTCGTTTTTTTATCCCTAGAAGGTTGAATGCTTTGTTTCTAAGCCATGTCATGGCTGATGGGGAAACAATGCGGAACTTGATTCATGGTTGTTCTGCGGCGGCAGATGACATCATGAAGGCTTTGATTACTTATTATGAAAATCATAATAAAACGCAACTTCTTGATACGATTGATAAGCTCTCTTTGGATTATCCTGCTATTACTTTCACTAAAGAAAGAAAAGAAGATTGTAACAGAGATTCTGCTCAGCCAACAAAGCCAGAATTAGATGAAATGAAACGTTTGGCTGAATATTCAACTTCCAAACCGGATAAATTTTGGGAAGATACAGCCTCTTATGAAAAAGCGGCTATCTTTGCAGCTTATTACGGTGATTTCTTTTATTATAGTAAAGAGGGACACTATATTGTTGATGAAACAAAACCTATTGTGATTTATGAAAACAAATTGCCCTTTACTTTATATGATAATACATATCGAGAAAGTCATTGGCTCGATTTATCACGTTATGATGAAAAACATACTTTGGAAATTCAAGACAATTTCGCGGCTCCTTTTTTGAAAAGAAAGTATGTTGAAGAAAGCGTTATTGATATTTTGCGCAAGACGGTAAGTATGCAAAAAATGGCAACCTATGATCGTCCTCATACCGGAGATGTGGCTTTAGATAAGGTTTGTGGTGAGATTTATGACGAAGAAAAGCTCTCTGCTCCGAAATTTGTGAAAGCAGTAACACTTCTCAATCGTCATTTGTTATCGACATTAAAAGGTGAAAGCCTGCTTTGGAACGGGGAATATGATGCGGCGGCAATACTGGTTGATAAAGCTCCGCAATATTTTGCAAAAATAGATTATCCTCAACAATTCGGGTTTTATAAAAGCGATGCCGGACAGGAGTTGTTAAAATTCTCGTTTATGACGACTTTTACAAATCAACCGAAGTTTGATGAACAAGTGATGAATGATTATCTTTTACGCGTTAAAAACGCCGGACATTGGATGAATGGACAACATTTAATGACCAAAATGATTGTGGCTAATACCAATAATTTGGGAGGAATTAATCGAGGTTTATTGGATTTGAATTTGATACGTCCGCGCCCAAAAGAATTTCATGGGATGAAATCTCCCAGATTTTTACGAGCCATTAATGATTATTACGACCAAGATTTAGCGCGAATGAATTATGCGCAATTGGCTTTGTCGGAGAAATTTAGAAATAGTTAAGAATTTTTGAAAAGTTTAGAATTAATTATTTTAAATTTTGTATTATGGAAAAATTATTGGACTTCGGAAATTGGGTTTGTCAGATAAATCCAATGGTAATTTTAGGTATTGTTGCCGTAATCGTAATAGCAAAGGTGCTGATTTTTGTGCGCTTTTTTGCTAAAACATTTGTGGTAGGCAAGGGGTTTTATGAATCTTATCAGGCACATGAAAATGATGCATACGGAACAGTTATTTCGGCCGGATTGAAAGGCTTTACCATAGCTAAGCTGAATTATGTTCGAGATGTTTTTTATGATGTAAAGAGACAAGCGGCTGATGATACCCGAAATTTTGTTATCTATTCGCCTAAATATTCCAGGCTGAATCCTAAATATTGCTTAGCCTCGTCTTTTAGGGTGAAACGCTTTTTGAGAGTGAAGGATTTTTTTAGTACCAAGTTAGGTCAATGGTTTTGGGCAATCGGGCTTGGGTGTCAATTTGCATGGGGTAAAAATAGTGTGAATTTTGTTACTCAAGAACGCCGTTTTGAGCTGGATGAATACAATAATTTCGGCCTTTCAGAGCATTTGGTTTTAATTGCTAAAATCAGTTGGTGGAAATATTTTACTTTGAAATCTCATGAAGTTCCATTGTTGGTGGAATATGCTGATGGGGTTAAAAGTTATAAAATTCGTAAGGGAATTCGCCCTGTGGCCATATATCTTAATAAATATATAGCCGTTAGTGTTGAATTTCTGAATCCTGACAAAGAGCAAGGTACAGCTTATTGTCCTGACGGTTATGTGCAGATGGATATGCATTATGCCAAAGCGTTAGCTAAAAGACGTTATGATTTTGATTATACGCTTCGGGCATTAGGTTTGTATTCGTTGCGAGAACAGTTTATCTATTTGGGAAATGACTATTTTTATCATTTTCCTTTTGGTTTCTTGAAAAAAGAGACTGAAAATGATTGGTTATTAAGAGCTGTTTCCGGCGTTCAAGTTTACGTGAAGTGTTCCAACAAACTCTTGGCATAGTTTTGAAGTATTAAAAATCCCGATGATTTTCATCGGGATTTTTTTAATACATTACTTTAGTTAAATATAAACCGCAGGCAGGGGCATTGATACCGGCGGCGGAGCGTTTTTTTTCTTCTAAAATGCGTTTGATGTCTTCAGGTTCCAGATGTCCGTCGCCAACCATTTTTAAGGTGCCGACCATGTTGCGGACTTGGTGGTGCAAAAACGAGCGAGCTTCAACGATAAAATGAATTTCTTCGCCACAGACTTCAATATCTAATTTATCTAAAGTTTTTATCGGGGATTTGGCTTGGCAAGCCGCAGCGCGAAAAGAGCTGAAATCATGATGTCCAATAAGATATTTTGCTCCTTGGCGCATTTTTTCAACACCCAAAGGCACGGGAACCCACCAAACGCGGTTTTTTTCTAAAACAGCCGGAGCGCGGCGGTTGAGAATTCGATATAAATAGCCTCTTCCTTTAGCGCTAAAGCGGGCATGAAAATCAAGTCCGACTTTTTCAACGCTTAAGACACTGACAGGTGCTTCCATATCGCGTAATCTGGCATTCATTGCTTCACGCAATTTCCAATCCACCAAGTCTTCTTTTAAGTCAAAATGTGCGACCTGAGATGTGGCATGGACGCCTGCGTCAGTTCTTCCGGCTCCGAAAACAACGATTTTATTGGGTTTCTGGAGGCGTTCTCCGGTGCTCGCGTCCTCATCTTCTTCATCTGAGAGGGGGGCTTCATTTATTTCCTCAGCCGGTGTAAAGCAACTTAAGGCTCTTTGCAGGTAGTCTTGAACCGAAGGACCATCAAGTTGTTCTTGCCAGCCTAGAAGGTTGGTTCCGTCATATTCTATTGTAATTTTGTAGCGCATTTGTTTTCCAAATAAATCAATAGGGGCTTTTTGCCCCTATTGATAACTTAATTTTAGAGATTAATCAAGAATTACTCTGCTGCGGCTAAACTTGTATCATTTTCTTTTTTTAGAAGACCTAGTTTATCTTGTACTTCCCAGATAACTTTCAGGGCATCTAAGGCCATTTCGCCGGTAATACGCGGTGTGGCTTCACCTCTGATACAAGCTCCAAAATGGCTCAACTCAGCTGACAAAGGTTGATTGGTCGGGATGAATAGTTGTTCAACACTGCCTTTTAAGCCATAATGCATCCATTCCGGAATTTCTTCTTGGTTAACGTAAGGCATACGTCCTTGAGAGTGAACGTTAATGCTTTGATTGATGAAGTCCATATCAATATAGTTGGTATCGGTCGTAACCGTGAGTGTGCGAACACGTGCTTGTGTAATGCGGCTGGCGGTTAGATTTGCCGTAACGCCGTTTTCAAACTCAATCAAAGCCGTAATGTAGTTTTTGCCATCGAGTTGGTCTGATGTTCTGACGGCAGAGGCTTGAACTTTGGCTACCGGTGATTTTACCAAGGATTGAACAACTTCAATATCGTGAATCATCAAGTCCATCGAAACATCAACGTCGGTAATACGTCCTGAGGCTGCCGACATTCTTTGTGCCGTGAGAGAGCGAATCCGTGAACTGTCGGATAAAATTTTGTGCATTTGTTCTACCGCCGGATTGAATTGCTCAATATGACCAACCAGAAGTGTAACATTGTTTTTCTTGGTGGCGTCAATCAAAATTCGGCATTCCTCTTCAGAACAAGCCAGTGGTTTTTCCATTAAGCAATGAATACCGCGGTTTAAGAAAAATTGACCAACGTTGCAGTGCGTAACAGATGTAGTTACAACGCTTACGGCGTCAACACTGGCGGCAACTTCTTCCATTGATGAAAAGGCTTTAATCCCAAATGTTTCGGCTGCGGCTTTGGCGGCATCTGAAAAAATATCATAAACGCCGACTAACTCAAACCCCGGTAAACTTTTATAAGTTTTAAGGTGGTTTTTACCCATCATTCCGGCACCAATAACCGCAACTCTTATGTTCTTTGACATGAATTTTTCCTCTAAAGTTAAGTTTATGCATAAATTATTTAGTTTACTAATAACAAATTTCTTGGTAAAAAGCTCTTAAAAAGATGTTACATATTGTTACAATAGAAAAAATGGCTTTTTTGAGAGTTGCTCATGATGAAAAAAAGTGTGTGGAACTTAGTCGGAGTATTAGGAATTGCTTGCTTGAGTGCTTGTTCTTCGGCTCCTGATACGCAAAATTCTAAATCTTTGATTGATAAAACCGATTTGTCGGTTAAACCTGAAAAAATTACAGGAAAAACTGATGTCTATGACTCAATGGCCAGAAGCGTTAAGTACAATATTAATGTAACTTATCCTAATTTGAAGGATAAGGTTTTCTTTAATCAAAATGAAAATCCCAGACAAATTATAAACTCCATTCTCAAAATGAAAAATCCTTCACAGAATCCAATGTATGATTCCCTTAGGGCTTTGGACTTTTCTATTGCATACGCAATGGCTAACTTGAGCGATGATGAAGCCTTTGTGAGCGAAAACCTAAAGGCAAAATCGGCTCAATCTTTGGCTCTGGCTGCTATTAAAGCCCATAAAGATGCCCTTTTTGCTTCTAAAAAAATTAAGGAAATAGACCGCCAAATCAGAAGATTGCAAAGTGATATTAAAATCTTAAACGATAAACAAAATAGAATCGGTGTCTTAAATTCCGATGATGAAGCCTATAAAAAAGGCTTGGAAGTCGTTATTTATAAACTCTCTGAAATTAAGAAAAATTTGGAGGAAAGTTTAGTCGTTTATCGTCAGCTCGTTAAAACAGATGAGAAAAAAATTGATTTGGAAGGACGTAATTTTTATGAATTGGAAAATTTAGATGCCAAACTTACCGTGGATGATTTCAGAAAAACTGCCTATAATTATCGTCCTGAGTTTAAAATTCAAAAAGAACTGAATAAAAAATATTCTTATTCGCAGATTAATCAAATTTTACGTCATGAATATCCTCAAGTAGAGCGTTTGGAAATTAATGGATATGATGCCGAAAAACCTATGTATATTAAAGAATTACAACAACGTGCCGATTTTCAAGCCAATTATTTAGTTGATAAAGTTTGGCAATATAAAAATGCACCTAACGAAAGCGCAAAAAAGCAATTGAGACTCCAAGCCTTTGAGGAAATGGCAACCGCTATTATGACCCAAAACGAAGTCGCTTATAATATCGTAATGCGCGCAGATATTGATTATGAGGAAATTTCTAAGCAAATCGATACTTTAAAGAAAAATATTGCTCAAAATGCAAAAAGAAAAGGACAAACAAATACACAAAAAGTCGATGTCTTAGAACAAAAAATTTCTTTACTGAATATGGATTTGCAAGCAAGCCAAATTTTGGCGGAAAAGGCTGTGGCTATTCGGGCAATGTATTTTTATGCCGGATTTAATCCCTTTAATGCCAAACTTTATGATGGTAAAATTAAAGATATTAGCTCAAATTTGAAGGTCGGTTTTAATAAAGATGCCGTGGAAATGCTCTCGAAAGTTCAAACGTCTCAAACACCTGTTTTGATAGAAGATAATAACTGGGCGAAAAAAGAAAACTGGTTGGAAGAATTGTTAGAGAATCCTAAGCCAAAGGCAGAAAAGTCTGTTACGCTTGCTCAGCCAAAGGGGGATTTTGAGCCTTATAACGGAGCTGAATTTAATAAGCGAACAATTATGCAACTCGGTTCTTATCGCTATAAAGAAAATGCTGATTTGGATTGGAAAATGTTGAAAGAACTTTATCCTGATTTGAGAAAATATAATCCCGTCGTTGAACAGGCAAATGTTCGCGGAAAACCGATGTATCGCTTGATTATTCAACAAAGAAACGGTGGTTTGGTGGAGATGTGTAATAAACTCAGAGCCGATAAAGTCGGTTGTTTGTTGCGATAGGTAATTTTTGTTTGTAAAAATGAAAGAGATAAGTTAAAATGTTTTTTAGTCTGTTGTTTGGAGCTGATAAAATCAATGGCTGAAGACGAAAACGATAAAGCAGATTCTCAAACTGAGGAACCTTCCGTTAGTCGGAAGAAAGCAGAAGTGTTGCGACAAAAAAGAGAGACTTATCTTAGTGGTGCAGAAAATGCTTCATTTTCTTGGCACGCCGTTGCGCAAACAAATACTGAGGCTTCCCATGATTTAGATAATTTTATGTCAAATCGCATTGAATTTGGCGGAAAAAATCTGGAAAACGGTAAATTTGCACATGAAAATTTTGAAAATGCCAATTTTTCAGTGGCAAACCTTAAAGGGGTGGATTTTTCCGGCGCTAATCTTAAAGGAGTTGATTTTTCCGGTGCCGATTTAACCGATGCTAATTTGTCCGGTGCCGATTTGACAGGTGCCGTCTTATCTAATGCCGTTTTAAAACATACCAATTTTACCGGTGCAATCCTAAACGGCGTTGTGCTGACCGATGCCGACCTTGATAATGCTATTTTGCTTGATATCCGAATCGATGAAATCGGCTTGGAAGATTTGCAAGAGTTAATTGAATATTTGGCAAAATATGCTCCTCACAAACTGAATCTTGCTAAGATGAATTTGACAATGCTCAATTTGGCAAAAATTGACTTGAAAAATGTAAATTTGCGCGGGGTTGATTTTACAGGGTGCGATTTTACAGGTGTGAATATTATGGAATTGGATTTAAGCGAGTGTATTATTACGCCGGCTCAAATTGCACAAGCCTTAGGGCGTGTTCCTAATGCTGAAGAACTCAAACGCTTGATGGCTCCCAAAGTTAAAAACGGTAGTAAAAAAGAACGAATCGATATCAGTAGTTTCTTTCTTGATGATGGGCGTGAAGCCGGTGTTTGGTACACTCTGAAAGATAAAGGAATTTCTACTCAAAAATTAGTTGATATGGTTAAAGCCGGTCATAAAGTATATCGACGTATTGTGAAACGTCCTGAAGGAAATAAAGAAGCAGAAAAAATTAAGGCTGAAAAAGAAAATCAAATTTCATCTTCAACAGAAGAATTGCACAAAGTATTAGAGGACAATAAAAGAGCTCTTATTGAAAAGCATAAACAAGAAGAACTTGAAGCCAGACGGCAGAAAAAATTAGAATTGGAAATGGCGTTAGCTCAAAGTCAGGAAGAAGAAAAAACACCAGAGCAGAAAGATGTTGAAAAACAAAATGTCAATCCGATGGTGGCTGAAAGAATTAGTGCTTTTAAAAATCGTTCCAGAGATTAGGCTTTGATAATGAGGGAAAAACTTTATCTTGAACAAGAAAATGGTATTGGTAAAACTGTTTGCTTGATTTTGTTTGCTCTCTTTTTGGCTCTGGTGTTGCTCGTCTTTTCAGGAATGCTTTTTTTAAGTTTGGCTTATTTTATTAAATTTGGATTTACAGAACATTCATTGGATAAAATTTATGGTTTTTGGGGGGAGTTTTTCTCAAATCCCCTAATTCTTTGTGAATTTTATTACAAATATTTTGTGAATTTTAAATTCTCTCCGGCAGGGGTTGTGCCCTTGTTCGGTCCTTTGCTGGTTATTGGGGTTACAATTTGGGCTTATTTGAAAACACCTAATTCTTTTCGTTTATGGTATCGTCTTAAACAACATTTTGCCAAGCCGCAAGATGTGGAAAAAATGCATATTTTAGATGGGTGTTTCGGGGTGTTGGGACGCTATCATAATCAACTGATAAGACCAGAAAACCCAATGTCAACTTTTGTGTGGGGCGGAGAAGGTTTAGGAAAAAGTAGTTGTGTCTCTTTACCGACGGTGTTGGATTCTGATGAGGCTTGTTTAGCGGTGATGGACAGCAGCGGTGCTTTGGCTAAGTATTCCAGCGGTTATCGCTCTAAATTGGGCGATGTTTTCTATTTTAACTGGGCACTTACGGATGTGCCCGAAAAAGGTGAGTATTGGCCAAGATGGAATCCGGTTTCTTCTTTAGAAATGCCGGTAAGAGGAGACGATAGAACAAAATATGTTAAGATGTTGGTTCAATGTTTGTTTCCTAAGGATAAGAAAAATTATTGGGAAGTCAGCTCTCAAACGGCAATGGAAGGTTTGCTCTTATTTTTTATATCTAAAATAGAACAAGCAATGGCTAATGACTATTTTTTGAGCGAATTGCTGGAAAAAGGTAAAATCTCTAAAGCCGACAGAGAACTCTTAGAGAGCTATTATTTGTGTATGAAACCCGATGTGGCAGAAGAAGCATTGAAGAATTTGCATGACGGAACTTTGAATTTGGATAATTATTTGCCAATCGGAAGCTGGGAAAATGTGCCCGAACTTTGGCGAGGTAAAGAATTTTGTTTGCCGATGTTTGCCGATTGCTTAATGTTACGCTATTTTGCCATTACGCAGGAAGACCAGGAAAAAGCCGCTGTCGGTGGGTTTAAAATTATGCTCGGCGAATTCATTAAAGAGGCGCGTTTGTTCGGTTATGATTCAAGAGCCGTGCAAATTATGCAGCAACTCTATTATTTGACCCGTCGGCAGAGAAGAATTATTTTTACGATGATGTTGTCGCCCTTGATGGTCTTTCGCAAAAGCAATATTCGTGAAAGAACCTCTTTAAGCGATTTTACTTTAGCGCAAATGCGCGGTATTCGTCATGATGAACAGTGGCGGGTGGTAACCGTTTACAGTGTGGCTGATGCCGTAAAATCCTCATCGGTAATGAGCCGCTTTTTGTTTGATATGCTGATTGCTTATCATTTGAAGCATAAAAAAGGCGAGGGGCATTTCCCGATTAGTTTTGTGTTAGATGATTTTGAAAGGTTGCCAAAACTCTCATTGTTGACCGAAGGTCTAACTAAGGCAAAAGGTGAAAATTTATCTTTTATGATGTTGACTGATGGTTTGCATATGGTGGAAAAACGCTACGGATTGGAAGAGCTGGAAGATATTATCAGCAACAGTTCAATAAAATTAATGATGGCGGATAACGCCAAAAGAATGAGTGAACATTTTAATAAATTGGCGGTTTATGGTACAAAATCCGTGCAGATTCCGGCGGTGGATGCAGGCGGCTTTGCTTTGGTTAAAAAAGGTTTGGCCGATGCCAATTATTATCATCGAATCGCTAAAGATTTAATGCATCACCCGCGTTCGGTTAAGTTTGATAAAGAGCATTATTTATTGTTGGTGGAAGGATTTTATCATTTGCCGGTAAATATTCGTGCCGCTAATTTTTTGCGTGATGATAAGCTCAAAAGTCGTGCGGCTTGCAGTGTCAGATATATGTTGAATCAAGAAATTGTTGCGCAAAGAAATTTGCAAGATGTTGAAGTGCCCGAATTGCTTGATGTGGTTAAAAAAAGCGGTATCAGCGTTGAGACGGAAGATGATATTGATACTTATTTGGAAGATAAGTATGATGAGGTGGCGGAAGTGTTGGATGCTAACTCCGATATTCAGACAGTGTGGGCGGAAGAGGTTTCTTCTCGTTGGAATTATGAGGAAGATAAAAACAAAGAAGATGAAAATTTGCGCCAGAAAAATGATGATTGGTGGTTGGATGAAGATGCTTTTAAGCTCAAAGAACAGCCTAACATGAACCCATTTAAAAATAACTGATTTTCAACTGGAATTTGGCGCAAATTCTGCTATTATAAGCAAAAATTCAAACGAATCGATGTGAGATGGAAGAAACGCTGTTTTCAAATAAGGTTAAAAGACCTTTGGCCGATAGGTTGCGTCCGCAAAGTCTTGAAGAAGTTGTGGGACAAGACCATATTGTCGGTGATGACGCGCCTTTGGGTCGAATGCTCAAAAGCGGTAAAATTACGTCGTTCATTTTGTGGGGGCCTCCAGGGTGCGGAAAAACGACTATTGCTCGTTTGATTGCCGAACATACAAATCTTTATTTTGAACAAATTTCAGCTGTGTTTTCCGGTGTGGCTGATTTGAAGCGCGTGTTTCAATATGCGCAAGAACGCCGTGCTAATCAGGGCAAAGGAACTCTCTTGTTTGTAGATGAAATTCACAGATTTAATAAATCGCAACAAGATGGTTTTTTGCCATACGTGGAAGACGGAACGGTGATTTTGGTGGGTGCTACAACCGAAAATCCGTCGTTTGAACTTAATTCCGCTTTGCTTTCCAGATGTCAGGTCTTTGTGCTGAACAGGCTTGATGAAGATGATTTTGAGGAATTGTTAAAACGAGCCGAACGCGAAGTTGGGCGTAAATTGCCAGTAGATGAAGATGCCAGACAGATTATGAAGTCAACCGCCGATGGTGATGGGCGCTATATTTTGAATCTGGCGGAAAGTGTTTGGGCATACGCCAAAGAGGGCGAAATTTTTGATAAAGATTCAATTTTGAAAGTGATTCGTTCTCGGGCTCCAATTTATGACAAAGGGCGTGATGGGCATTATAACCTTATCTCTGCGGTGCATAAATCTTTACGAGGTTCCGATGTTGATGCAGCGTTGTATTGGGCGGCGCGTATGTTGGAAGCCGGAGAAGATCCGAAGTATTTATTGCGGCGTTTAACGCGTTTTGCGGTGGAAGATGTGTCTTTGGCAGAACCTAATGCCGTAACACAAGCCATTGCTTGTTGGGAGACGTATGAGCGTTTGGGCTCGCCCGAAGGCGATTTGGCGATTATGCAATTGGTGGCTTATTTGGCTACAGCTCCTAAATCCGTCGGGGTTTATAAGGCAATGCATAAGGCTCGTGAGTTGGCCAGAAAAACAGGCTCTCTCATGCCTCCGAAAAATATCTTAAATGCACCGACAAAATTAATGAAGCAGCTTGGTTATAATGAAGGATATGAATATGATCCTGATTGCGAAGACGGTTTTTCAGGAGCTAATTATTTTCCCGACGGAATGAGCAGAGTTAAACTCTATTTTCCGGTTGACAGAGGCTTTGAAAGAGAAATAAAAAAACGTGTGGACTATTTTGATAAGTTGCGTATTGAAAAGCAAGCACGCAAAAAACAGCAAGGACAATGAAAATGGTAATTTTTGGTATTTTTCTCGGTGGGGGAATCGGGTCAATTTTACGTTGGTTGGTTACTTCTAAAATTTCATCTCATTGGGGGGTGATGTTGACTAATGTTATCGGGGCTTTGTTAATCGGTATGGCGTCGGAATATTTTTTGAGTAAAACGAATCTGCGTCCAGAGCTTAGAAGTTTTATCATTACCGGATTTTTAGGCGGCTTTACGACTTTTTCAACCTATATGTTGGATTTTAATAATCTGTTGCTTAATCAAAAATGGTATGAAGCAGGGGCTTATTTGACCGGTTCAATCGTGGTCGGTTTTGGTTTTTTACTGATTGGTGCCAAAATGATGCGATTGTTTATTGCTTGATTTTTTTGTGTTTTTCTTTTATATGAAAAGTAATTTCATAATATTATTCTAAATTTATTGCGTATGGAAAAAGATGTTTTAAAAGAAGAAAAGTCTTCTTATTTTGTGAGCACCATCGGAATGGGACGAAAGGTCTTAACGGCTAGCTTTGCTTTGAAAAAAGGTGAGCCCCTCGAAGTCAGAGCCTACGGAGATTCTTCTTTTGAAGAAGGAGAAGAGGTCGTTAGCTCTTTGAAAGATTTTGTTTTGGCCTTAATTAATTCTTCGTCGAAGGATTTGGAGGAATTGGCACGCGTTTTGCGTGATGAGTATGGTATTGAGGCGGTGAAGATTAATAATTGCAACTGCAGTTTTGAAATGAAAAGGTTTTTGGAACCGCTGTATAAATTAGAAAGAGTGGAGCTTCCTGTGCTTGAGCCGGTTTTTAAAAGTGCAAAGGAACAGAAGAAATATTATTTTGTTCCTAAAAAAATCGGAAAAGTACGGACAAAGTGTAACTATGTACGCCGGAAATGATTCTTTTTGCAAAATCGCTCTGAATTTTTATTCAGGGCGATTTGCGTTTTAAATTTGTAAATCTTTTAAGTTTATTTTACACTAAGCCAAATTAGTGAGGAAAGAAAATGTCGGGTGTTGAAATTAAAAAAGTTAAGTCAGAAGATGACGGAATGCGACTGAACAGATGGTTTTTGAAGTATTATCCGAATTTGACTTTAGGAAGATTGCAAAAACTCTTGCGTACCAAGCAAATTAAAGTCGATGGCAAAAGAGCGGAAGCGAGTTTGAAATTAGTGGCCGGAAGCGAAGTGCGCGTGCCACCGATGGATGACCAAAATGTGGTTGAGAATAAGGCTCAAGTTGCTAAGAGAGATGCACAATATATTACTTCTTTGGTGATTTATAAAGATGACAATATCATTGTGTTAAACAAACCATCGGGGCTGGCCGTGCAGGGGGGAACTAATACCGACAGGCACGTGGACGGAATGCTTGAGGCTTTGTGTTTTGAAAATTCAGAAAAACCAAAGCTCGTGCATCGGATTGATAAAAACACAAGCGGAGTGTTGGTTTTGGCAAGGAATCGAACTTGGGCCGATAAATTAACTAAGGCTTTCAGAGAACATTTATTGCCTAAAACATATTTAGCTTTGGTGTGCAATACTCCTAAAAAAGAATCGGGCGAAATTAAAGCTAATTTGGAAAAAATCGGTGAGAAGTGTGTGGTTACCGATGAGGGAAAACCTGCAATTACAAGTTTTAGAGTTTTAGATGAAGTGGGAAGCAAATTTGCTTTGGTGGAGGCGATGCCTTTGACGGGGCGGACACACCAAATCAGAGCGCACATGGAATATATCGGTTGTCCGATTGTCGGTGATGATAAATATTTTGGCGGAGAAAAGCGTCAGAAATTTAAGGATATTCAGGATAAACTTTATCTTCATGCTTATAAAATTGATTTGTCAGCCTTATATAATAAGAAATTGGTTGTTAAGGCTGCCTTGCCGACGCATTTTGCCGAGGCTTTGAAAACGCTTGGTATTGAGTTTAAGGGGTAAGAGAATGAAAAAATTTTTTAAGGTTTTGTTTTTTGTTATTATGGTTTTAATCCTTGGTGTTTTGGGCGGTGGATATTATTTTCTCAAAACATTTGATTTGAACGAATATAAAAAATATGCCGAAGATTTAGCCTCAAAAGAGTTAGGGCGAAAATTAACCATTAACGGTGAGGCAAGCCTTGGAATTTCGCTTGTCCCGACTTTAGTTATAAATGATGTGGAATTGGAAAATGCTCCTTGGGCGCAATATCCGCAAATGGTCAAAGTGAAACAGCTCAAACTGGAATTTGCTTTACTTCCTTTGCTTCAAAAACAAGTGATTATCAATAATATTACGTTAAGTGAGCCAGAGGTTTATTTGGAAGTATCGGCTCAGGGAAAAGAAAACTGGGTATTGGGTGCAGAAGAAGTGGCAACTGCCAAAAATTTACCTCAGCCTCAAGTTCCGCAAACGCAGAATGAAGAGGTTATGTTACCCGTTGCCGTTTCTTCGCAAGATGTTGTGAATGCGGAACCTGCTCCGGTGAATGCCTTGATTGCCGGTTTTGCCGCTAAAAACGTTATTATTCAAAATGCGATTTTGATGTTTGATAATTTGCAATCAAGTAGTCAGGTTAATGTCGGGATTAATACTTTTCATTTGTCTATGGATAGTATGGATGCGCCGATTAGCCTTGATTTTGATGTAACTTATAATAATCAACCGATTGTCGGGCAGGCGGTTTTAGGCTCGGTTAATGAATTTTTGATGTCCGAAAATCCTTATAATATCGATGTTAATGTGAAGGCTTATCAAGTACAGGCAAAAGCCAAAGGTGTGCTTAAAAACATTATGTCGGATATTGGTTATGACTTGGCGGTTAATGTTTATAATCCAGCCGGAAATTTTGAAGTACCCGAGGCTACTTTGATTGCTGATTTGAGCGGTAATACCAAAAATATAAAAGCGGATATTTCGTCTTTGACTTTGGCGGGAAATGTCATTGCCGGTACGGTTGAAGCTGATATTAGTACTGCGAAACCCTATGTTAAAGCAAACTTAAATTCGGCACAAATTGATTTGCAATCCTTTAATGCTCAGGAGCCTTTGGCTCTGAACTTACCTAATTTTAGCATTATCGGAACAGCGCAAGCCTCTCAACTTGTTCCTGATGAGAAAGTACCCTACGAGGTTTTAAATACGCTTAACGCCAATGTAATTCTTAATGTTAAAAACTTGATTGTAAACGAGGCTATGTCGGCACAAAATGTGGCTTTGACGGCGGGCTTGAAAAATGGCGTACTCAATGTTAATCCTTTGGTTTTTGATTTTGGGCAAGGGGATATTGAGGCTCAGCTGAATGTTGATTCTAATGCGCAAAAAATTGTGCTGAAATTAAACAGCAAAAATATTTTACTCCAAGATTTGCACAAAGAATTTGTGGTCGAAAATCCTCAAGATTTCGGTATTAAGTCTGGAGGTCAAACTCAGGTGTTTGCCGATGTTGCCACTCAAGGGACAACTTATCGACAGTTGGTGCAAAACCTCAATGGTCAAGTTGTTACAATTGTAGGTGAATCGGTGGTGAATACAGGAAGTTTGCACTTTTTGACCGGAAATATTTTAACCCAACTCTTGAGTATGATTGATTTTAAAGTTAATAAAAATCCTGAAATTAATTTGCAATGTGCCGTGGTCAGAACAGATTTAGGCTCTGGCAAAGCTAAATTTCCGCAAAGTATTGCTATTCAATCCAGCCAGCTTAATTTGGTGAGCGATGGAGTGGTTAATATGGTGAATGATGATATTGATTTTACCATTACACCTTCTTTGGGATTGGCGGAAACAAATGTTGCTCAGGCTCTCAGTTCTTTTATTAAAGTTAAAGGAACACTTGAAAATCCTAAAATCTCTATTGATGAAAAACAAGCTCTGCAGACTTTGGTAGGGGTGGCAACAACGGGGCCGGCGTTTATCGGCTCACAACTTATTTTGGATAGCGGAAGCAGCCCTTGTTGGACAGCTTTGAAAAATACGCCTTTTGCCAATCAATTTCCGGCACCAAGCAAAGTGTCAACAATTAAAAATGACGCCGTTAATGATACAAAAGCGGCTGTCAAAGCTACCGGAAAAGAAATTGAAAAAAGTGTACGTGATATTCGCGATAATTTGAAGACATTATTAAAATCTTTCTAGGAGACAAAACTTATGACTACTGATTTTAAAGCGATGGTGAAAGATGTGTCGCAACATCGGGCGGAAATTATTGAACGTATGGTCAATTTTTCTTTAACCGATACGCTCTTGTTTCGGAGCCCTGATGCGGTTGAACTGATTGAAGAAGAACGCAAAGTTTGGGATCCGATTGTTGCGTGGGCCAGGGAAAAAATGAAAATTGATTTTCAAACAACTCAGAGTTTGGAAGCTCCTATTGAAAATAACGCTTCGTTACCTCGTTTGCAGGTCTTTTTGGAATCTCTATCGGATAAAGAACTGGTTGCTTTTTACGAAGTCTCAAAAATAACCAAATCGGTTCTTTTGGCGGCGGCGTTCGTTAAAGGAAAAGTAAATGCCGATGAGACTTTTAAAGCCGCTTTTTTGGAAGAAATTTGGCAAGCCGATAAATGGGGGCATGATGAACAAGCCGATAAACGTCGCGATGAGATTAAGCAAGAACTCAAAGATGTGGAAGATTTTTTGAAAAAATAATGCAAAAAGAAGTCTTTATCAAAATTCAAGGTCGCGTTCAAGGTATCGGATTTCGTTGGTGGGCGGTGAAAACCGCTAATGAAATCGGCGGGCTGTCCGGTTGGGTGCATAATGAAACGGATGGTTCAGTTGAGATTATGATGCGCGGCGAAGAAGAAAAAATTGATGAAATGGTGTTGGCTTGCCATTCCGGACCGCCTTTGGCAAGAGTTGATTCCGTCTCCTTTGTGGTGGGGAGATGGTCTTGCTTTTTGCCGCCGATTGAAGAGGGTGTTTTTAAGCGATTTTGATTTTGAGGAGGGAATAATGCGCAAAATTGAAAAATCAAAAGAAAATGTGCAGAAATGTCTTTGTTTGCAATGTCCTTCCTATTCGCAAATTTGCCAAATTAAAAATACGGTCGGCACGTCTTATAAACTTATGACCGAAGTTGATAAGATTAAACATTTGGAATTGATGTTTTGCGCTTTTGAAAAAAGCCGTTGTATCGTGAAAAGCAAAGGTTGCTTATGTAAGCAATGCGAAATTTACCAAAAATACCGCTTGCAACATCAGGATTATTGTCTGAAAACCGGTGGGACGAATTAAATCTTAATCCTTGCACAAAATATTAAATTCTGCTTTTTTGTGGCTTAACATGCTGCCGCTCTCTCCACTTAAAGGAGCCGGTTTGCGGGCAATGGTGTATTGCGGCAAAAGCTCTTTAACTTGGGAGGCTGAGAGCTCTTTGTTGGCTTTGCCTTTGGTGATGAGTTCGGCTTTAACAAGGTTAAAGTCTATGAGGATTTTTTTGCCTTGCCCGGCTGAAACTTTTGTGCTGATTTCATGGGTGTTGGCGTCTTCAAACTCATTGAATGTTACGCGGATATTTTGCAGACCGTTTGGAATGAGAAACTCAATATATTCTCCTTGGTCAATATAATTACGAATTTCAAAAACAGCTTTGTCGTCAAGCCACTCAATGATAGAACCTGCGAAAAGCCAATCGCCTAGGGTGCGGGTATATTCATAGTTTTGGCTGATGTTGGTTAATTTGCCATCATGAAAACCCAGGCAATAACCGCGATTTTGCAATGTGTAGAGCTCGTTCATATAGTTTTTATAGTCCCAAGTTTGCGGTGATTTGTAATAATCATCAATGGCTTGGCGGTAAGTACGGGCTACAATGGCGGCATAATATTCGGTTTTGTTGCGTCCTTCAACTTTAAGAGAATCCATGCCGATGTTCAGCAAGTCCGGTAAGCGAGGAAGCAAGCACATATCTTTGGAATTCAAAATGTAACCGCCGTGCTCGTCTTCAACAACTTCAAAATATTCTCCGGGACGAAATTCTTCTTCCAACAAAAATTCAAAGGCGTCTTTGTTTTGGTCGTTGATTTCGATTTCTTTGATGGTGCCGTCTTTGAGACGTAAGTGTAATTTATAGTGCCAGCGGCAACAATGGGCGCATTTGCCTTGGTTGGCGCTGCGGTCTGCCAGATAGTTGGAGATTAAACATCTGCCGGAATAAGACATACACATTGCACCGTGCATAAAGCACTCAAGCAAAATATCGGGGCATTGTTCGCGAATTTCTTTCATCTCCGCAAAGGTAACTTCTCGTCCTAAAACGCAGAGCTTGGCTCCTTGGTTTTGCCAAAACTGAACGGCTAAAGAGGAGCATATATTTGCCTGAGTTGAAACAAAGAGGTTTAATTCAGGGGCGTGGTCTTTGACATATTGAAAAACACCGGGGTCGGCAATCAAAACTCCGTCCGGACCAAGGTGGCGCAAAGTTTCAACAAATTGCGGTAATTTGGCGGCGTCTGAATTATGCATAAATAGGTTTAAGGTTAGGTAGATTTTTTTGCCTTTTTGGTGCACAAATTTAATGCCTTCTTCCAAGTCTTCCAGCGTCATCTTGGATTGAGCGCGTAGGCACATATCCGGTGTGCCGGCATAAACGGCGTCGGCACCGTAGAGTATGGCGGTTTTTAATTTGACCAGAGATCCGGCCGGAAGAAGCAATTCAGCTCTATCTAACATTTTATCCTCTTTGTGAATTTATGGTTATGTTTGATGTATAGACATCAAGTTTGCCCAAAGGGGTATCATCAATATGAATTTGGGCGATGAAAGGTATATTAGTCTCTTTATCGGTTAAAATCCAGAAATAAATCGGACGGTCAGATGTGATTTGCCAAAGCAAGTCATCGCCGGAAGAATCTAGCTTATCAATATACATGGAGCATTTGCTGGCGGTGCCTTGGAAGGGCATATATTCGTTGGGCGTAAGCTCTTCTTGTCCTTCATCCTTAAAAATAACATCAAAGCGTCTTTTGCCATCAAAAACTTCCATTCGGGAATCGCAAAATTTTACTTTGTTGTATTGGCGCGCCAATTCGGCAAAGACGGTTTGCAAATCCGTGGTTTCATCATTTTGGGGTGATGGCGTTAATTCGACTTTTTTCTCTTTTCCGTTTTTTGAGCTTATACGATAGATGGGTTGACCGTCTTCGTTGTAAACCAATTCTTTTTTGCGATTGGTAAAACGTGATTGGGATTGATATTTATAGCTGGTGGTTTCTAGTTTATCGGCGACAATTTTGCCGGTGGTGGCATAATTGGCTTCAAACGGGTATAATGTGTCAAAAAATCCTGCCGTGCGAACTTTTGATGAAACAGCGTAGTTATTGCTATCCAGGGCATAGTTGAAAGAGGTTTTGCTGGCGTTGAAAGGTCCTAAAAAAACCGTAAAGTCATGTGTGGCGTTAAATGCAAAGGCAGGCTTGCTCAAAAACGTCAGTAAAGCGGCAAAAAAAATAGTCTTTTTCATCTGTGAAAGGTCTTTCTTAATAAAATATCAAAACTTGGGCGTTACAATAGCACAAAATTTGTTTAAATAAAGGATTTTGTTTTGAATCGCAATTTTAAGAATAAGGTGATTGTGGTTGCCGGTCCGACCGCTTCGGGAAAATCTGCTTTGGCCATTGATTTGGCTGAGGCCTTTAACGGTGTGGTCATTAATGCGGATTCAATGCAAATTTATCAAGGGACGCCTGTTATTTCGGCTGCCCCTAGTGAAGATGATAAAAAACGAGTTGAGCACCGTTTGTATGAAATTTTTTCTCCTGATGTGAACGGGTCGGTGGTGGATTGGCTTAATCTGGCTGTCGAAGAAATTAAAAATTGTTGGGCAGAAGGTAAAATGCCGATTGTGGTCGGTGGAACGGGACTTTATTTGGACAATTTGATGCAGGGTACAACACCTATTCCCGAAACATCAGTCAATGTGCGGCAAAAAGTGATGCAAAAACTGCATGAAATAGGGGTAAATAAACTCCATGAAGAATTGGCTCTTCATGACCCAATAACCGCAAGTCGCCTCAGTCCCAATGACACCACACGCGTCAGACGCGCTTTTGAAGTGTGGTTGCAGACAGGTATTCCTTTGAGTGAATGGCACCAAAAGCCAATGATTAAAAAAATTCCCGAAGCTCGTTTTATTGTGGTTAAAATTTTGCCATCAAGAGAAGAACTTGATGAAAGATGTTTTATTCGCTGGGATAAAATGATGGAGCAAGGGGCTTTGAAAGAAATTGAAGAATTGGCTCATCTTCATTTGGATAAAAATTTGCCGGCAATGAAAGCTCTCGGCGTGCCCGAACTTTTGGCTTTTGTCGAAGGAAAAATGACTTTTGATGAGGCTTGCAACTTGGCGAAACTTCATACCAGACAATATGCTAAAAGACAGATGACTTGGTTTCGGAATAAACTCAAAGCCGATGTCGAAATTTTATCTTGTTACCATGGGCTGAAAAATGAAAGGGAAAATGTGATTTTAGGTGTTAAAAAACTATTATAAGGGTTGCACAAATGCTTAAAGGGTTATAAAACTCAATAATAATTAAATCAATATATCCGGAGAAATATATAATGTTTGCAAATTTAATGGGCTGGCTATCAGCAGATATGGCAATCGACCTCGGTACCGCAAATACCTTGGTCTATGTCAAAGGTAAAGGAATTGTTCTTAACGAACCTTCCGTGGTGGCAATTGAAGAATATCGCGGTAAAAAACAAGTTTTAGCCGTTGGTAATGATGCTAAATTGATGTTGGGACGTACTCCGGGTAATATCAGTGCCATTCGTCCGTTGCGCGACGGTGTGATTGCCGATTTTGAAATCGCTGAAGAAATGATTAAGTACTTTATTCGTAAAGTGCATAATCGTCGCACCTTCGCTTCTCCGATGGTTATTGTGTGTGTACCTTCCGGTTCTACAGCCGTTGAACGTCGTGCTATTCAAGAATCTGCCGAAGCTGCAGGTGCTCGTAAAGTTTGGTTGATTGAAGAGCCTATGGCTGCCGCAATCGGTGCAAATTTGCCGGTTACAGAACCAACAGGTAGTATGGTGGTTGATATCGGCGGTGGTACGACCGAAGTGGCCGTTATGTCCTTGAGCGGTATCGTTTATGCTCGTTCGGCTCGCGTCGGCGGTGATAAAATGGATGCGGCTATCATCTCTTATATCCGCAGAAATCATAACTTATTGGTTGGTGAAGGTAGTGCCGAAAAAATTAAAAAAGAAGTCGGTTCAGCTTGCCCGCCCGAAAAAGGTGAGGGACGTACGGTTGAAATTAAAGGTCGTGATTTGATGAACGGTGTTCCTAAAGAAATTGTTATTACAGAGCGTCAAGTTGCAGAAAGCTTGGCTGAGCCTGTTTCGCAAATTGTGGAAGCTGTTAAGGTCGCTCTTGAAAATACGGCTCCGGAATTGGCTGCCGATATCGTTGATAAAGGTATTGTCTTGACAGGCGGCGGTGCTTTGCTTTCTAATCTTGACCAAGTCTTGAGAAATGCTACCGGATTGCCGGTGTCTATTGCCGAAGAGCCTTTGGCTTGTGTGGTTAAAGGTACCGGTCGTGCCTTAGATGAATTTAGAAAATTCAGAGGTATTCTCTCGACAATGTATTAATTTTGTTTTGCTATAATTAGGGGGCAGATTTTAGATTTTTTTGTAATTTAAAAGTACTTGCCCCCTTAAGCGTTTCTGGTAACGGCTTGATGTGGATTAGGCGATGAAAAGACGGAAAGTCCTATTTATTCATTTGAGTAATATCCGACTCTTGGTAAAAAAATTTGCCATCGTAATCCTTTTTATCTCAGCTTTTGCTATGATGCTGATTAATAAAACCGATACCGTAATTATTGAAAAAACTTCTTCCGTTGCAACTGATGTTGTTAGCCCTTTAATTGATGTTTTGGTCATTCCTGCAAGGTTGTTAGCCAGTGCTTATGATTATGTGTATGAATTAAAGAAAATTCGTGAAGATAATGTGCTCCTTCGTGATGAAAATAGAAAATTGGTGATGATGACCGGCAAAGCCAGAGCTTTGGAAATTGAAAATAAGCTCTTGAGCGGATTGCTTAACTATACTCCCCCACCTGAAGCAACTTTTGTTACGGCTCGCGTGATTGCCGAAGAAGGAAACGCCTTTTCTCACTCGTTAATTGCTTATACTGCCGGAAATCCCAATGTGAAAAAAGGGCAAGTCGTCTTGAGTGAAAATGGTGTTATCGGACGTATTGAGCAAGTCGGTCAGATGTATTCCAAAATTATTTTGATTACCGATATTAACTCAAAAATTCCCGTGGTCGTTGAACGTACCAGAGCCAGAGGCATTTTATCGGGTGATAATACTTCTATTCCTAAGTTGGTGTTCGTTCCCTTAGACGCAAAGTTGGCAATCGGAGACAGAGTTGTTACTTCCGGTGTCGCCGGCGTATTTCCTCCAGGTTTGCCGGTCGGAAAAATTATTTCCGTCGATAAAAATGATATTAAAGTCAAAGTTCTTGGTAATTTGGACAGAATTGAGTATGTCAGAATTGTTGATTATAACATTATTGACGATACGGATAACTCTCAGGATATCTCTTTAACGATTGAGGCTAAAACTGATGAGTGAAGAATTCCAAGAGAATTTAGTTGCTTATTTGCAGAAGTTTTTGCCGTTTGCGACGTCTGTTGTGTGGGTATTGTTTTCTTATATTCCTTTGGATAGTGCAGTAGCTAATAATTTACGACCCGATATGGGGCTTATGTGTGTGTTTTTTTGGACATTACACAGACCAGATGTCTTTAATCTTTTTTCAGTGTATTTTTTGGGATTCGTGGTTGATATTATTACGGCGGCTCCCTTTGGTTCCAATATTTTTTCTTTTTTGGTAATGTATTTGTTGGTTAGTAATTTGGCGGCTTATTTTAATGCTAAACCCTTTGTGGTTACTTGGTATGGGTTTGCCTTGTTTTGCTTAATTACTATGTTGGCGCGTTGGCTTTTGGTTTCGGTGTATTATAGTCAATTTTTGCCGCTTCCTTTATTGATGTTTTCCGTCTTTGCTACAATTGCTTGTTATCCGGTAATCGGTCTGGTTAATGCCTTTGTTCAAAATTCTTTGATGAAAGATGAGGGCTAAATATGAACCGCGATAATGATAAAGGAAAAGTTCTTACCACTCGTTCCCTGATTATGGCTTTGGGGAAATTTTTGTTGTTGTTGGTTATTACCGGACGACTGTATTATTTGCAAGTTTATCAAGCAGACAGATATAAAACTTTGGCCGATGAAAACCGAATTTCTACTCGTCTTTTGATTCCTCCTCGTGGGGTGATTTATGATAGAAACGGTGTGGAAATTGCGACAAATCAACAAAATTTTCAGGCGTTGATTGTGGCTGAACAAACACCGAATGTTCAAGAAACTCTCGATGCTTTCAAAAAAATTATGCCCCTTTCCGAAGAAGAAGAGGAAAAAATTAAAAAAGAAATGAAACGAAACAGAAGTTTCGTACCGATTAAAATTAAAGAAAATTTGACTTGGGAAGAAGTGGCGAAAATTCAACTCAATGCGGCTGATTTGCCCGGTATTTATATTGATGAAGGTTTAACCAGAGAATATCCTTTCGGACCGAGTATGGTTCATATTTTGGGGTATGTGGCTGCCGTGAATGAAAAAGAAGCAAAGCAAGACGATGATCCTTTGTTGCAAGTTCCGGGATTTAAAATCGGAAAGTCAGGTATTGAGAAAAAGTATGAAGACGAACTCAGAGGAAAAGGAGGAAACCTGAAGCTCGAAGTTAACGCATACGGGCGTATTATGAAAGAAATTGAAAAAACGGACGGTGTCAGCGGTAAACCTTTGACTTTGACGATTGATTCAAGATTACAGCAAAAGGCTTTTGAACTCTTTGGGGAAGAAAGCGGTGCGGCTGTCCTCTTAGATGTTAATACCGGTGAGATTTTAGCTTTTGTCTCCGCGCCGGCGTTTGACCCGAATTTAATGGCTAAAGGTGTTAGTTCTAAAGATTGGAAATCTTGGCTTAGTGATGAAAAACATCCCTTAACCGACAAGGCAATTTCAGGACAATATTCTCCAGGGTCAACTTTTAAGGTGATCGTGGCATTGGCAGCGTTGGAAGCTGGGATAATTAAACCTGATACACAGGTCTATTGTAGTGGTCAGATGACTCTTGGCAATCATATCTTTCATGACTGGAAAAAAGGTGGACATGGAAACCTCAATGTGGTTGAGGCTTTGGCTCATTCTTGTGATATTTTCTTTTATGAGATGGGGCTTAAATTAGGAATCGAAAAAATTGCCGATATGTCGAGAAGATTTGGTCTGGGAAATAGAATTGATGTTGGACTCGAAAATGAAAAACCTGGTCTTATTCCTGATAAAAAATGGAAATTTAGTCGTTTTGGAGAGCCTTGGCAACAAGGTGAAAGTGTGATTTCAGGTATTGGACAAGGCTATATTCTAACAACGCCTTTGCAATTGGCGACAATGGTGGCTAGAATTGCCAATGGCGGGTATGAAGTTAAGCCTACTTTTACTAAAGTGAAAGATAAAAGCGCTATTCGAAAAATTGATGTGTCAGATAAAAATTTGCAACTGATTAAAGATGGTATGTTTGCTGTTGTGAATATTCCTGGGAGTACGGCTTATCGCTCTCACTTTAATTATAACGGACAGATGATGAGCGGCAAAACAGGCTCAACCCAAGTCAGACGTATTACAATGAAAGAACGTCAAACCAGAGTTTTGAAACAAGATGAGTTGCCTTGGAAGTATCGTGATCACGGATTGTTTATTGCATACGCTCCGCAAGATAATCCTCGTTATGCGGTCGCTGTTTTAGTAGAGCATGGCGGTGGCGGGGCCTCTGCCGCGGCTCCGATTGCCAGTAAATTGTTGCTTGAAACCTTGATGCTTGATCCGGTCAATGAAAAAGTAAGGACTGCAAGATGATGTATAAACCATACGAAACTACTTTTAGAAATCAGAGTTTGACTATCAGAGAAAAATTAGCCAATTTGAGCTTTTCTTATTTATTACTAATAGTGATGTTGGCGGGAATCGGTGTTTTGATGCTTTATTCGGCGGCTAACGGAAACTGGAAACCTTGGGCGGTTAATCATCTAATTCGTTTTGCAATGGGTTTTGGTCTGATGATTTTTTTGGCACTGATAGATATTCGTTGGCTTATGCGCTATGCTTACTTATTTTATGTGGGAACTTTGATTTTATTGATTGCCGTGGATATTACCGGACATATCGGTATGGGGGCGCAAAGATGGATTAACTTAGGTTTTTTTAAATTACAACCCTCTGAACTGATGAAAATTGCAATGGTCTTGGTTTTGGCAAGATATTTTCATACTTCTTCTTTACAAACGATTGAAAGTACTAAAGGAATTATTCCTCCTTTGTTAATGGCTTTGATGCCGGCGGCCTTGATTATCGTTCAACCGGATTTGGGTACGGCCTTGATGCTTTTGTTTACAACAGGGGCTATCTTTTTTGCCGTTGGCGTGCAACTTTGGAAGTTCGGTGCCGTGTTTGTTGCCGGTTTGATTTCTATGCCTGTGGCGTGGCACTTTTTGCACGATTATCAAAAAAATCGCGTGTTGACTTTTCTTGACCCCGAGAGAGATCCTTTAGGGGCCGGATATCATATTATTCAATCTAAAATTGCTTTGGGGTCCGGAGGCGTTTTTGGCAAAGGTTTTTTAAAAGGAACACAAAGCCATTTAAACTTTTTGCCTGAAAAACACACAGACTTTATTTTCACGATGCTTTCCGAAGAATTCGGAATGATGGGGGCTCTTTTGGTAATTGTTTTGAATTTTCTTATTTTGGCTTACAGCTATTCTTTTGCTTTGAAGAGTACCAGTTATTTCGGAAAATTGGTCGCTATCGGATTGGCGACAAACTATTTTATGTATATCTTTATTAATATTTCCATGGTTTTGGGGCTTATTCCGGTTGTAGGCATTCCTCTGCCGCTTATCTCTTACGGTGGGACGGTGATGTTGTCGGTTATGGCATCTTTTGGCATTATCATGTCAGTTCATATCAATCGTAATGTTCAGATTGGTAAAGATTAATCTCTTTTAATTAAAAAGTTTTTTGTTACAAAAAATTCACAAAATTTTTAGTGCTTTTTTTATAAATTTGTACTAACCTAAATATAGGTTGATTATTTTGTCATCCTATTAAAAAACTTTTGATTATGGAGAAAGAAAATGTGGTTTATTCGTAAAAATGTTTTAACTTTGTGCTGTTTGGCTTTGATTATTGCATTGGGTTTTGGTGGTGAGGCTTGGGCTCAATCAACAGGAAGCTCTATTATGAGTGATGCTACAGGTAAAGTAAAAGATGTATTTAGTAGCGTTAAAACAATAACATATATTTTAGGTGGTTTCGGTTTAATTGGTATAGCTTACTCGGCTATTATCGGTAAAGTAAAGTGGTCTTGGTTTGCAGGTCTTGCAGTTGGTTTGGCTATTTTAGCATCAGCAGGTGCAATTGTTGAATATGCAACCGGAACCAGTGAGTCTGGCTTGGATACTGATTTCAAAGGCTAAATTTTAAGAGTTTCAATATTATTATGTCTCCTTAAAATCGCAAAACTTCAGGAGAAAAAAGTCCGTGGCAACACGGACTTTTTTTAGTGTGAATATTCTTTCTTTTTATAAAAAGTTCTTTTTTGAGATTTAATGTATTTTTCGGGATGCCGGTCATAGTCTTCCTGTGAGGGAGAATTTAACCTTTGTTCCATTGCAATCCGTGCCTGCTCGGCTTTTTTGGATTTTATTTGTGCGATTTCGGCTTCTATAAATTCTTTTTCAGTATGCGTGCGATCTTCAGCCTTGGGACCAGTGCCAAATTTTGTACCCTTTTCGGGAGTGATTTGTTTGCCCATTTCACGAAGCGCTTTTTTTACACTTGCATTGTGAAGTTCAAGATAATGACGACAGCCGGGTGGAATACTCTGTAAATGTGGTGCGTCTAAATTAATTGCTCCCGGTGGATTTTTGAGTTTCATCTTAAACTGAAGTGCTGCTGCTAAGAGCTTATCTCTAAATTCGGGGGTCTTAATGTTGTTAAATTCGATTGTGTCGGCACCGCTATCATGTGCTGCTTTTACCAATGCGTAAAAATAGTCATAATTTAAGGTTTTTCCCGGTTCTGAACTTCCTAATGTTACATCTGTTTGGTTGGGTCTTGAGCCTTTTTTGATTTTATAAATAGCGCCACTATCACCGCGTTTGGCGGCAATGGGGCTAAGTGGTGCGATTTTTATTTGAGTTTCTTTTTCGGAATTTATTATGGTTTGTTGAACCTCTTTTACTTCTCTTTTGATTTTGCCGGTTTTTTTATCTGTGTTTTTTTGACACCATTGTTCAAGTGATTGGGCATATTTTTTCTCAAAAGAAGACGTTTCTTTTTGGGGCGAAGGCTTTTTATCTGATTTTATTTTTTCTTCTTTTTTATTTTCTTTTTCTTTTTCTTGTTGTGTGTCTGTGTCTCTTTCTCTTTCTCTTTCTTCGGATGTTGTTGTTTGTTGGTTTTCTTCTTTTTTGCCGCTTTTGTTTGTTGATGTTTGTTCTTTAGATTGTTTTTCTTTTTGTTCTTCTATTTTATGAATATGGGCACGTGTTTCTTGTTTAGAAGTTTGTACTTCTTCTTGCTTGTGTTGCGGTTTAGATTTTTGTGTGTGTTGCTCTTGCGGGGCTGGAATATCGGCTTCGCTGATGCTAAAAATTACAGGCCTTTTAGGGGGTGTTTTATCCAATTCTTCTTCATTAAGTGAGATAATGTCTCTTTCTGCTAAAATGCCTATTTTATCATATTTCAGAGATGTATCTGAGCCGATGATTTCTTTTAAGCCTTCTTCATCTTTAATTACATAGCCCATCTTTTGAAGAGAATCTTTTATTTTTTCAAAGGCGAAAGTTTTCTTTTTTTCGTCTGCCGGAGATTGATTGGCTCTTTGCGTAGCTTCTTCTGCTTGTTTTTTGAGGGCGGCATCTCTTTCTGCTTTTGATAAAATTTTCATGACTTAGCTTTCGTTGTTGTTTTATTATTTTACTTTAGCATAAAATTATCATTTTGTCTAATTTTTTTCTATTCATTGCATAATTTTTGTAAAGCCAGAGGTGTTACCGCTTGTAGGTATGGGTTACACTGTTTTTCAATACCTAAAGTTATAGGTGCAACTGGCTGGTGGTTGCGAATTTTTTGCATGGCTGTTTCTATATATTGTTTTAAGATTTGCGAATTGGGATTGTAGTATTGCGCAAAGCCCATGCCGTGAATGGTATATTCATGTCCCGGATAAAATTTGACATCATTGGGTAGTTCTTTTATTTTTTCCAGCGAGTGAAACATTTGCTCTGATGAGCCTTCAAAAAGCCCTCCAATACATAAGTTAAATAAGGTATCGCCGGTAAATAAGGCTTTATTTTCAGGAAAATACCATAAAATGTGGCCGATGGTGTGCCCGTCAACACGGATGATTTGGGCTTGCGAATCACCAAGGTTGAATGTATCTCTGTCTTCTAAACCGATATCAATTCCGGGAATGCGATTTATGTCGTGTGCGCTGCCGACAATTTTTGCTCCATAAAGTGTTTTAAGTTCTTCATTGGCATCGGTGTGGTCGTAGTGATGATGTGTATTAAATATATATTGCGGGCGAATGTTTTTAGATTGGCATTTTTGGATTATAGGCTCGGCTTCTGATGGGTCAATGATAGCACTTTGTTTGCTTGTCTCATCGGTTATGAGCCAACTATAATTATCCATTGTTCCGGCACGACATAGAATCGGTTCTATTTCTAAATTACTCATGGTTATTCCTTTGGGTTAAAGGTAGTCATCTGGATTTATTTCATCAATTTGTTCGGGTGAAATGTATTGTTCGGCGTAGTCCATATAAACTTGACTGGTGATGAAAACCTTATATAAATCAGGGTCAATATGACCGCTGTTTTTCATCTCTTGCATTATCCTTAGAACTTCTGAGAGTTTTTTGGGCTCTTTGTATGGACGATCGTTGGCGGTTAAGGCCTCAAAAATATCTGCAATAGCCATAATCTTGGCCGGAATAGACATTTGTGCACCGGTTAAACCGTTGGGATATCCCTTACCATCAATGCGCTCGTGATGTGCACCTGCATATTCAACAACTTTCGAAAGCTCTTTGGGGAACGGAAGTGCTTTTAACATATCTATCGTTACGACAATATGTTCGTTTATCTTTTCTCTCTCTTCTTTGTTAATGGTGCCTTGCTGTATTTCTAAGTTGTACAGCTCTCCCCGATTGTATTTGTCAAACAAATGATCGGGGCGATTTTGTAACAGCGTTTCTACTCCCGGTTTGTCGCTGGCTTCAAGATCTGAGATGTGGTCCCTTTCAGCCCAAGATATACCTTTTATGCGGCTGAAATAACGCATAAATGTTATTCGCGATATCCTTTCCAGCTCGGCTATGTCTTTGGGTGTGAGCTCGTTATCGCCAATGTTGCACTTTGCTACAAAGTCATAATCTTTTTCAAGTAACTTAACCTTGTGTACAAATTCTGCCTGTAATCTTTCTTGCGTGTCGGTGTTCTTTAAGCGCTTTTTCAAATATTCTATGTGCGCATCTCGTCTCAGAATTTCAAATCTATTGCGAATCTCATGTATGCGATTGTATATCGTTTCAAGTTTTGTCGCTTTGTCAACAATGTATTCCGGTGTGGTTACTTTACCGCAATCGTGTAACCATGAGGCAATGTGTAAAGTGTACCAATCGTTAGAACTCATTTCAAAGTCTTTTAATGGACCGCTGTCGGTTTGTACGGCCGCTGTGGCTAAAAGACGTGCAATAACCGGAACTCTTTGACAATGCGCTCCCGTGTATGGGGATTTGGCATCAATCGCTCGGGCTAATACTTCTATAAAAGACTCTAATAATTGTCCATAAGATTCGGAAAGCATTTTGTTTTCCAGCAAAATACCTATCAAATTGCAAATCAGTATGGTGTATTTTTGTACGTCAGGCGTAAAGGTTAAAGTGCGACCACTTTCATCTCGCGGGTTGATAAACTGCGCTATGCCGACGATATAGTCTTTTCTTGTGGTTATCGGAAAACTTAAAATCGACACTGTTGAATAGTCATTGTCTTCATCAAATTCCGAAAAAAAACTGTTATCATATTGGGTGTTGGCGTAAATATTATTAAGATTAATGACACCTTTGGTAAAAAAGCAATCTTCAGCAATAGTTTTTTGCTCTTTGTTCTTTTGCTCAGGTAAAAAAATGGTGGGCGCATAGACCATATTGTCTGACCCTTTGCGTGAAATTCGTAAGCTCTTACTTACGCTGTAGCTGAGGGTTAAAAATTTATCATCATTTACATTGTAGAAAAAATAACTGTCGGCATCACAAATATCTGCGGCCGTGTCCATTATTTTTTCTACGACGTCTGAATAATTTTCTTGATTTAAGATTAAATCATTTAATTCGAGAATCGCACTTAAATTTCTTGTATTATTTAATGCCAAAGAAGTTTCTCCTTTGTTGGAATTTATTATTTATAATACAAGATTGGTTAAGAAATAATCAATTAACTTATTTTGGATATCAGATAATTTACATCCTCTTCACTCAATTCGTCAGATGAGGAATTTACTGAAAGTATTCTTTCTATAACTTTGTGAACAAAAGATGCTCTATCACTCTTTTGACACCCAAAACGGATATCTTTTATGACATTAAGTGCACTAAATACTGCAGGAAACATACTTTTCGGAATAAAGGCTTTGCGCAGTAAATTGCGTATCATAAAATCTACTTGTAAATTAAATAAAATTTTTCTGACTTCTAACAGCGGCGTGTTTGATAAATAAACTAAAGCATATTCAAAAAACTTCAAATCTCCCATACATATTGAACGAACAACTAATGACGGGGTTAGGTGATTTGAGGTGTAGAGTTGATGTACTAATTCTTCAATTTGCTTGTCGGTACTGTATTCTTCCGAAATTTTAAGTGTGGTTTTTTCTTTTACTTGCTCTACAATATCCGTAGCAATATCGTTCGGGAGATTATGGGTAATGATTAGCCTTTTTTGCAAATCTTCCGAAAGTGAATTGACTATCTTTTCAATAACCGAGGTCGGAAGTTCTGAGCGGTAAACTAAATTCTTTTTGATGTTTTCACTGTCGGGATATTTACTGATAATGCTGTTAAAAGTTTGTTCTCTTAAATTTGCGGTTTCATTAGTGATTAGGACACCAACAACATCTTCGGAACATTTATCGACTATATATTGGGAAACATCTGCTGATAACCCTTTTCTCAAGGCTACTGCCTTTTGCTTGTTGATGCTTTGGGCTTCAATAATATTAATTAAATCTTCATCAGTCAGATTGTCATAATATTTTATAAATGGAATGGCTACGCTGTCCTGATCATTTATAAGTTTTAAAACAATATCTCGAGGAATGGATTTGCAGTTTTTTAGGCTTTCAGATAAAACTTCGCGAACCTTAATTTGGACGTCTTCTACCATAATGCGAAAAATGTCTTCCGCTAACTTGCGTCCTTTTTCGCTAATGTCTTTCCCATCATAGTAAGCGGAAACTTTTTGCGCAGTCAGAGCCTTATTCTCAACTGATAAATCTTGAGAAAGTCTTTCTATATCCTTTTTTGACAGCTCGAGTTTGCTCATTGTCCCAAATCCGTCTTATTAAACGTTTATGTTTTATCATATAATAATTTATTTGAAAAGAACAATTAATGTTTTGTTACATGTTTGGTCGTTTCTTTTTTTCGGCTTTATTTAAAAGCCAGTCTATGTCGCCTAAACTTGCTTCATCAAAATTCGTGAGTTCATAAAAGGTGATGGTATAGTCCAAAAGTCCTGCGAAATTGGGTAAATTTGAATCGAATATCATGGCATGAGCCAGTGTGCGCCCAAATACGGGTTTATCGCGGTATTCTATTTCTTGCCGCAAAAATCGAACTTGATGGTAATTTACGCTGCTATTGATTTTGTGAGCGTATGAACGCATTGAATCCAGTAAAGATGGGAAGATTTTGTATTTGTAGCTTTTGTCTTCGGTTTCATCTTCTGGGATTAATCCTTCTTCATCCGAATACCATAAAAGTTCGCGATATAAAGAATTTCCTTCGTTGGCAGGGCGGTTGGTTCCCCAGTTGCTTTCTATTGCCGCAACAGCCATCAGTAAAGACGGTGAAACTGCGTTGACGCGTAGCATAAGTTCTTTGAGGATATAAGCGTAGCGTCTTTCTCCTTTGAGGCGGGTGAAAATGTCATATTTCTTTGCTTGTTCTTCTAAAAACTTTTCTTGCTCAGAGGAAAGATTATGTTTGGTTTTGAATTGGTCTTCCAATAATCGTATTTGCAGGCGTTCTTCTAAAAGCTCTTCTTTGAGCTTTAATGCTAAAGGTCCTGTAATTTGTAAGAAAAGTTTATTGCGTTTTTGTGGGTCTTTAATCTCCCTAAAATCAGTGGGAAGTTTTTTCAAAAATATCGGTGGGTATATCCAATCCCTCATATAAATATAATCTTTGTAACCATATATCTGGTACATTTCTTCCAACTCGACGGTGGTGATTTCATCAACATAAATGCCGTCGGCTTTGAAGTCGTATTTAGCCTTGTTCTCTGCTGCAAATCCGATGGAAGTGCTTATAAGAAAAAATAAAAATATGTAAGCAATCGATTTTATCATGCTTGGGGGGCTTCGTAATTTTTAACTTCTTTTACTTCGGGTATGTAGGTTTTGAGAATTTTTTCAACACCTTCTTTTAATGTTACCATGGCATAAGGACAGCCGGCGCAGTTGCCTCGCATTTCTACATAAACTATTCCTTGCTCAAATTTTTTGAAAACTATATCGCCTCCGTCTTGTTGAACTGCCGGACGAATACGGGCATTGATTAATCCGATAATGCGGTTGATGACGTCGCCTTTACCTTGTTCTTCATCGGCAGAAATAATGGCTTCTTCTCCAAGAGAGATATAATCCATTATCTCAGCTAAAATTTCAGGCTTAAGTGTCTCCCATGTGGCGTTTTCTTCTTTGGTAACGGATATCATTTCCGCGGTCATAAATATGGATTTGATGCCGCCTAAATCAAAAATATGTTCTGCCAAAGGGGATTTGCGTAGAGATTTGGCATCAATAAATTCTGCCGTGCCGCTTTTTAAAAGTTGAACCGGCGGAAAAAAATTGAGAACATTGGAATCAGGTGTGGTTTGGGTTTCAATTAACATTCTAAAATCCTATTGTTTGAGATTATTTAGGGTTTGTGCAATTTGCGCCATAAGGTTTTGAGCCTTGCTGATATACATATCAAGATAGCTTAAATGATTGGGGGCTGTCAGACTGCTTAATTCTCCGTTGCGAACAATGAGCGGTTGAATTGAAGAGGCCTCTTCCAAGGCTTTAACAACGCTTATCCAGTTGCGGTATTGGTCAGCGGCGACAATTATTTCTTTGTAATCATTGCCAAGAGCTTTGAAAAGCAAAAAGTAAGCATAAGCCTTGCCTTGTTGATAGTAAAAGACATTGTCGGCTTTGGTATCTATCCAAGAAGAGCTTTCTTCACGGATTTGAGTATCGAGTGCTGCCGTGCTTTTGGCTAGATTGATACGAGATTTATTTAAAAGATAAGCCAAATCTGATGGAGATTTGTAAAAAGTTTCAGTGCCTGAGCTTAGATTTTGATTGTAGTGAATCAGGTGGCGGCGGGCTTTCCGGTATTGATTATTGGCAGAGGGAGCCAGCAATAATTTATTTTCGGCCGAAAACATCCAAACCGTTCCGGGGTAACGCAAGAGTTCAGCGGCGGCTCGAAGGTCGGATTGTTCTTCTTCGGTGGTGATTTTCTTATCTATTCTTTTGGCAAAAGATGAAGAAAATTTGCTCAAAGCATCAAACATTCCTAGTTGAAAACTCGGCATATTATCTAAGAAGTAAGAAGGATAGAAAAATGGGAGGTTGGGTGTCCAAATTTTCTCGTTGACTTCGCGGTTGATTAAGAAAGAAATCATTTCAACCGTGCTGGATTGCTCAGGGTGCGATTCATCAATTTCATAAGTGGTGGTGCGGTCAATGTTACTGACTAAAAATCCGCCCAAAGGATAATATAAAAAGATGATGAGTGCTAAACCAATAGTCAGAATATGCCACCATGAAGCTAAGAAGTTTAAGATTTTGTTACTCAATACATCAAAGCTAAAACTCAGGCGTTTGATGTTAATTGCCGATTTTATTTTTTCTATTGTCTTTGCCAGCCAGTCTTTAAGCTTGGTTTTGAGCATTTTTCTTTCCTTTTGATTTTAACAATTTCAGAATTTCTGCAATATCCAATGTCTTGGTTAGTTTAGCCATTATCAAGAAACTTGCAACACCCAAAACGCATAATCCGCCCAAAAGCGGTATTTTTATGGCGTAAGCGGTTTGTAGCCAGTTATTGAAAATTAGGTCGCAACCATATTCTGCCAGATAGAGAATCGCACCCATGACAATTGAGCAAAATGTGATTTTTAGAATTTTTATATTAAGGGCTTTGGAGTAAGACCAATAGCCTCTTTTCTTAAGTCCTCTTAAGTATTGATACAAAGAGACAAAAGAGGCTAAAGATGTAGCGGTAGCTACACCAACGTGTCCGAAAGGTATCATTAAGCCAATACTTAAGGTCAAATTTGCCAACATTACAATTATGCTGTATTTGACCGGTGTTTTGGTGTCGCCGCGGGCAAAAAAGTTTGGAGCGAGAGCTTTGACCATTACATAAGACGGTAAACCTACTGAGTAAGCAATGACGGCTTGAGCGGTCATTATCGAATCCTCTTGGGTGAAGCGTCCGTGGCGGAATAAAATATCAATAATCGGGAAGGCTAAAACAATTAGTGCTACCATGGCTGGAATCGACATTAATGCGCCGTATTCAACGGCTTTATCTTGCATGTGGTTAGCTTGCTCTTGCTCTCCGGCTTTGAGATGGTGCGAGAGAATCGGCAGTAAGGCAACGCTGATGGCGGCACCGACCACGCCTAAGGGAAGTTGTTGAATGCGGTTGGCATAGTAAAGCCAAGAAATTGCTCCCGTTCCGACTAGAGATACAATGATGGTGTCAACTACCATATTAATTTGATATACTCCGGCTCCTAAAATTCCCGGTGCAATACGCCTAAACAACGTGATTATTTCAGAATTTTTAAGCAGTTGAATGATGTTGGTTTGTGGCTTTATTTTGACATCTATGCCACGCAAAAACCAAGACAGCCAAAAGATTTCAACTAATCCGGCAATGGTAACACTCCATGAAATTCCGTGGGCGGGGGTTTCTCCTAGAGGTACAAATATAAATACCGAAATTATCATCATCAGGTTTAAGATAACCGGAGCGGCCGCCGGACCGGCAAATTTGCCAAATGAGTTCAAAATTCCTGATTGAAAGGATACAATAGAAATAAAAAGCAAAAACGGAAAAGTAATGCGCGATAACTCGATAGATAAAGACATTTTTTCGGGGTCAGAGCTAAAGCCCGGTGCCATAATCTCAACCACCCAAGGCATACAAAATTCCATGATAATTACAAAAACGGTTAAAAATACCGCTAATACCGAAATGGCTTGTGAGGCAAAGGTAACGGCTTGTTCTTTACCGTCGGTTACCAGTTTGTGTGAGAGCATGGGAACAAATGCGGTGGTAAAAGCTCCTTCGGCAAACAAACTCCTAAATAAGTTTGGTAGCTTAAAGGCTACAAAAAAAGCATCGGATATGGCACCGGCTCCCAAAAAATTGGCCAAGACCATGTCGCGTAAGAATCCGGTAATGCGACTGATAAGCGTGAATCCGCCAAAAGTGGCGATAGACTTAAATAAAGACATTTTGTTCTCTTAAGTTGTTATTTGTTAAGGATATTTTATTGATTTTGAGATAGTATATTGTATAAAGGTTAAAATTACGAATAGAAAAAGCGTTTTATTGCCTTATTTTTAACAAAAAAATTGGCTTTATGTGTTGACAAAATATTATTTTATTGCGATAATAGACAAAAGAGATAAGAATAATAAAAATAATATCTAGGAGAAGTTTTATGGTTAATATGGACAAATTGCCGGAAGGCACAGAGTTTGCAAAGAAAGGCGGCGTTCAAAGTATCGCTCGCAATGCAACTCGTGAATCAGAACCGGCTTATACATTGGCAGCTCAAATTTTAATGTCAAGAGGTTATAGAGGCTTGGCAACCGATGTTGCTTATAAGGCTGATGCGTCAAAGAGTATGTTGTCAGCAAAAGTTTTGGCTAATAATGGTTTAGAATTACAAAGTGATGGAACTTATCGTAAAGTTTCTGCTGAAAAAGCCAGACAGCTTGTTAATAATATCGAGATTGGGAGAAATGTTATTTCATCAAAGAGTATTACTCGTTAATCTTTTTTGAAATAAAACTTCTCGCTTAGCAATTTCATGAAAAGCCTCCTTAATTTTTAAGGAGGTTTTTTGTTGTTTAAAATAAAAAAACCGGACTTATCTGTCCGGTTTTTACTTTATGCCATAACTTCCGGTTTGGCGCGCTTTCTGGCAATAGGGTCCAAAATTCTTTTACGCAAACGTAAAGTTTTAGGCGTAACTTCCAAAAGCTCATCTTCTTGAATGTAAGATAAAGCCTGTTCAAGTGAGAGCTTGCGTGGCGGAATCAGGTCAATTGCTTCATCCTTACCAGCGGCACGAATGTTGGTTAATTGTTTGGCTTTGGTCGGGTTGACTTCCAAGTCATTGGATTTGGTGTGTTCACCAATAATCATTCCGACATAAACCGGAACGTTGGCATCAATAAACATTGGACCGCGGTCTTGTAATTTCCACAAAGAATAAGCAATGGCTGTACCGTTTTCGGAAGAAATCAAAACTCCGTTGCGGCGGCTGTCAATCTCGCCTTTGTAGGGTTCATAATCCTTAAAAATGCGGTTCATAATACCGGTGCCGCGGGTGTCGGTTAAAAATTCCGAGTGGTAACCGATTAGTCCTCTGGATGGGGCGTTGAAAATAAGTCTGACTTTGTTGCCTATTTGAGACGGTATCATCTCAACAAGTTCGGCTTTGCGTTGTCCAAGTTTTTCAACAACATTGCCGGAAAATTCTTCATCAACGTCAATAACCACTTCTTCAAAAGGTTCAAGAAGTTGTCCGTTTTCGTCTCTTTTCATCAAAACGCGAGGACGAGAAATTGAGAGCTCAAAGCCTTCACGGCGCATAGTCTCAATCAAGACGCCTAATTGCAATTCACCACGACCGGCAACTTCAAACGAATCTGAAGAATCGGTACGGGAAATTTTGAGCGCAATATTACCTTCGGCTTCTTTGCATAGTCTGTCCCAAATCATCCGAGAAGTAACTTTGTCGCCTTCACGTCCGGCTAAAGGAGAATCGTTGATTGAGAAAGTCATGGCCAAGGTCGGTGGGTCTATTGGTTGCGCTTTGATGGCTTGGTTAACTTCCATGGCACAGATGGTATCGGCAACAGTGCCTTTAACTACACCGGCAACGGCGACGATATCTCCGGCGTGAGCTTCTTCCAAAGCAACACGCTCTAAGCCGCGATAGGCCAAAATCTTGCTGATACGAACACGCTCTAACTCTTTATTTTCGCCATCTAAAACCTTAACCGTATCGTTAACGTGCAAGGTTCCAGTTTGGATTTTTCCGGTGAGCAAACGACCTATGAATTTGTTGGCTTCCAAAGTGGTGGCAAGCATTGAGAAAGGTGCGTTCAAATCGCAAGCCGGTTCAGGAACATAGTCTAATATCAGTTGGAAAAGAGGGCTTAAGTCTTTCTTCTCGTCGGCCATATCTTTAACTGCCCAACCATTACGTCCGGAAGCATACAAAACAGGGAAGTCAAGTTGTTTGTCATTGGCATTGAGGCTGACGAATAAATCAAAAATCTCGTCTAATACTTCATCAACACGAGCGTCGGCTTTGTCGGCCTTATTGATGACAACAATCGGGCAGAGACCTAGTTTGAGAGCTTTCCCTAAAACGAATTTGGTTTGCGGCATAGGACCTTCGGAAGAATCGACCAATAAGACAACACCGTCAACCATTGATAAAATGCGTTCTACTTCACCGCCGAAGTCCGCGTGTCCCGGTGTATCTACAATATTAATATGGGTGCCGTGCCAATTTACCGATGTGCATTTGGATAAAATGGTAATGCCTCTTTCTCTTTCGAGGTCGTTGCTATCCATAACGCATTCGGCAACTTTTTGATTGTCGCGGAAGGTTCCGCTTTGTCTTAAAAGGCCATCGACCAATGTGGTTTTGCCGTGATCAACGTGGGCAATGATGGCAATGTTTCTCATATTCATATTAGAATTCCTTGTATGCAGGCAATTGGATTAAATACCTCTACGCCCGTGAAATCTATCCTCACGGGAAATTTTGCCTTAAACTCTTGTTTTGTAATTCGCTTTACAATACCAAGTTTAATTTATTTTTCAAGAAAATCCTGAAAAAAATGGTGTTTTTTATGAAAAAGATTTGCCGTAGGCTCTTAATTGATTGCGGACAAAGCCTCGCAAAGAGACTTCGGCGCGGGCGCCATAATGCCTGATGATTTCAGCGGCAGCAATGCCCCCAATCATGGCGCAAGTGCCAAGGCTGCGTCCTTGCGTGTAACCATATAAGAATCCGGCGGCGTATAAATCTCCGGCTCCGGTCGTATCGACAACGTCGTTTACTTTTTCGGCATCAATGAAAATTTTGATGCGTTGATTGACAACAACCGAACCTTGTGCGTTGCGCGTGATGGCGGCAATTTCAACCTTGTCTTTGATGATGTCCAAACATTCAATCAAATCTTCCTTTTGGTAAAGAGATTTGATTTCTTCTTCATTGCCGAACAAAATATCAACCTCATTATCAACAAATTGGCAGAATTCTTCACGGTGGCGTTCAATACAGCTCTTATCAGACAAGCTGAATGCAATCATTCGGTCGTATTTATGCGCAATTTCACAAGCCTTGAACATTGCTTCCCTTGCAGAGGCACTGTCCCATAAATAGGCTTCAAGATAAATAATGCGGGAGCTCTTGATGACGTTTTCATCAATATCTTCGGCCGAGAGCTTTTGAGCGGCGCCAAGATAGGTGAACATTGAGCGTTCGGCATCAGGCGTTACCAAAACAATACTCCGTCCGGTGGAAGGACCTTGATATAAGGGCGTGGTGAAAAAGTCAACGCCGGCAGCACCGATGGAGCGTTGAAATTCTTGTCCTAATTCATCATCGTGAACTTTTCCGATAAAGGCCGGTGTGCCTCCTAATGAGGCAATGGCTGCGACCGTATTGGCCGCCGAACCGCCGGAAACTTCTCTTTCCGGAATAAGGTCGGTATAAATGGCTCCGGCCGTTGGGGCGTCAAGTAACGTCATGCCCCCCTTTTCTAGTTTGCGTTCGCTTAAAAAGCCGTCGCCGACTTTGGCCAAAACGTCAACTATGGCATTGCCGATACCGGTTACGTCATAAATTATATCACTCTTGTTGCTCATTATTTTCTCTTGGTTGAAAGTTAAACTTGATTCTTTTGTAGCTTGCTTTGATTTTTTCTGCAAGTCTTATTTCATAAAAAAAGCCTTTACTTTCGCAAAGGCTTTTTCAATTCTCAAAGCTTGAATTAAGCTTCTGCTTCCGGCCATTCAGCGGCTTTTTCAGCGTTGAATTCAACCCATTTCGGGTCAGCGTCGGCATCATTGCAGATTGCTTCTTGCGGGCATTCAGAGATGCATACACCGCAGTCAATGCAAGTATCCGGATCAACAACCATTTGGGTCGGACCTTCGCGGAAAGCTGAAACCGGGCATACTTCAACGCAAGATTTGCATTTTACGCAAGAGTCATTTACAACAGAAACCATTAATTTAACTCCTAATTGTTGTTCAATAGTTCAAGGCTTAATCTAGCCTGATTTGTCATAAAATCAAGTAAAAAAACTTTTGTGTGCCGATTTATTCTCTCGCCCTTGCGTTTTGCTTCAAGAGTTCCCATATATTGAGTAACGATTTTTTACAAAGGACAAAAGTTATGAGCGATAAAATGAATTTTCAGGCCGAAGTCGGCAAATTGTTGGATATTGTGGTCAATTCTTTGTATTCGGAAAGACAAATCTTTTTGAGGGAATTGATTTCTAACGCCAGTGATGCGTGCGATAAACTCAAATATTTGGCTTTGACACATCCCGATATCGCCAAAGATTCCGGACAGATGAAAATTAAGATTATTCCCGATGCTAAGAATCGGACTTTGGTGGTTGAGGATAACGGTATCGGTATGAACAGAGACGACCTTATCAATCATTTGGGGACGATTGCAAAATCAGGTACAGCCGAATTTGTGAAAAATGTGAAAGATAATGGTTCGGCAGTTGATTTAATAGGCCAATTCGGCGTGGGTTTTTATTCAGCCTTTATGGTGGCTGAAAAAGTTGAAATTACAACACGTAAAGCCGGTGAAGATAAGGCTTGGGTTTGGATTTCGGACGGCGTCGGCGGGTTTGAAATCAGTGAAGGAAAAAGAGATACCAATGGTACGGCTATCAAATTGTTCTTAAAAGAAGACGCTAAAGAATTTACCGATACGATTTATTTGCGTCAGATTATCAGAACGTATTCCGACCATATTGATTATCCAATCGTATTAGAGTTAGGTGAAGCCGGAGAAGAAACAGTTAACTCAGGTTCGGCTTTGTGGGCAAAGCACAAGTCCGAAATCACTCAAGAGCAATATAAAGAATTTTATCACCATATTTCTAAAAATTTTGATGAGCCTTGGATGACGTTGCATTTTAAGGCTGAGGGAAATATTGAATATACTGGTTTGCTCTATATTCCTTCAACCGCGCCTTATGACTTGTTCCAACCCGATAGAAAAACCGGCTTGAAACTTTATGTCAACAAGGTGTTTATCTCCGATAAAGTTGAAGAATTGATGCCGGCTTATTTGCGCTTTGTTAGAGGTGTGATTGACTCGGCTGATTTGCCGTTGAATATTTCGCGTGAAATGCTGCAACAATCACCTTTGATTGCCAAAATCAAAGCCGGTACGGTTAATCGCTTACTCAAAGAATTAAAGAATCGTAGCCAAGATTATGATGATTATAAAAAATTCTGGGATGCGTTCGGTATTGCCTTTAAGGAAGGTATTTATGAAGATTTTGCAAATAGAACCGAGATTGCCGAATTGTCTCGTTTCTATTCAACGCATGATATTAACAAACTCACCTCTTTGGATGAATATATCAGCCGAGCTCAGCCGGAGCAAAAAGCCATTTATTATATCACGGGTGATGATGTTAATACGTTGGTTAATAACCCGCAGTTGGAAGCCTTTAAGGCAAAAGGAATCGAAGTCTTGCTCCTTGTGGACCCAATTGATGAATTTTGGACCCAGACTTTGCTCAATTATAAAGATTTTGCCATTAAGCATATTTCGCAAGCCGATATTGATTTGGGGCTTAAACGTGATGAGGCAAAAGCAGATGAGGGTTCACTTAAAAAATTGACCGATTTGATGAGCGAAATGTTTAAGTCTGAAGTGGCAAAAGTTACCACAACCGATAAGCTGACCAAATCTCCGGTCAGCCTGACGGTGGAAGACGGTCAGATGAGTATTCATTTGGAAAGATTAATGCGTAATCATCAACAACAAACGGCTTTTGCAAGCTCAAGAATCTTGCAACTTAACCCGTATCATCCGTTGATTATTAAGCTCTCGGAGGCGGTTAATGATGAGGCTATGCGGCCAAAAGTCGAAGAAGTGGCTAAAATTTTGCTCGATCAAGCCAAAATTGCCGAAGGGGAGGCTATTCAAGATTCCTCTTTCTATAGCGAAAAAGTCAGCGAGTATATCTTGAAGGCTTTTTAGGGTAGATTTATAAAGCCTTTTTAAAAAAGCGGAAGCACCGCTTTGAGCAGTGCTTCCTATTTTATTTTCCAATGCCAATCTTTATAGAAACCGGAGGTGTAGCCATCTTCGGCTTCCATTTTGACAATTGTTTCATCGTCATAAAAACGCCCTCTTCTTTTTGACCATTTTATGGTCAGAGTTTTAGAGCCGTTTTCGGCGGCCTTGAATACCACCAGCCCTTTGGCATTTTTGTGAAACTCTCCTTGAAAAGTTTCACTATTGGCCGGGCGGCTATATTCTTTGTTAAAAACGACGAGCAAGCCGCCGTAATAAAGCTTGTCGTCTTTGCTGTAAATTTCAAATTCCGCTGTTTTTGAGGTTCCCGGAACCTCTTTTTTTATTTTTTCCATAATAATTTATTTTTTATTGTTTGTTTTGTTCGTTAAAAAAAGGAGCGGGGGTGCCGCTCCTGAAAGGATTTATTGGTCCAGAGGTTAGTAAACAAACCCCGGAACAGATACAATAAATCCCTTTTCGTTTCGTATACAAGCGGGGTGGCCGGTTGCCGGAGCCACCACGTCAGTTCTACCGGCAGCTTTTGCTGCGGCAAGAACCAACGCCGAAACGATATACTTAACTCCTTCCACCGGTTCCGGCAAACCGGTGATTTCACCGAACGTCTGTTCACAGACGTCGTTTTTGAATTCGGTGAAAGAGGCAGCCACACGGGCAACCCCTTCACTTTCAAAAGCACGTCCGTCGTTCAAGACGATGGTATGAGGAGTGAAGTTGCGGAAAGAAATTTTCTCCATCTTTTATTTGTTTTATTTTCAAATAAAGTCTTATTCTAATATCTTTTTTTAAGATTGGCTCTTAAAAGATAAACAGTGATTGGAAGGGTGTTGTCATCTTCATCTATCGATGTCGATGTGGCTTGACCGCAACAGTCTTTCGCCCCCAATTAAGCCTAACAGTTAAACTGAAATTGCTCCAATGTATTTATGGTTTTAAGAATCTTAAAATATTTTTTTAGAACTTGAAATTATTTGAACGCCTTGACAAAAAAAGTTTATGACTTTTAAGTCAAGACTAATTGTGTAAATAAGTGTTAATTATATGTTTTATGCGTTTATATATAGCATAAATTTAGACCTATGTAAATAGACAAAATGAAGAAAATTTAAAAATTATGTCGATTTTTGCTTTTTTTAATCAAATTTTATTGTTTTAGAAGATAGAATGACGGAAATTGTTAGGGAGAATCGATATGCTTTATTTGATATGCGGGTTTTTATTTGGGTTATTTATTCCTTATATGGCGCGGCGGTTTGCTAAATTTATGCCCGCAACCGCGGCTTATGCCTTAGTCCGTTTGATTTGGCCGGTCAAAACGGTTTCGGCGGAGAGAAAAAGAAATAATCCGCGCTATCAAAAACTTATCAGTGCTTATGTGATGCGTAGCCTCGGGTATGGTGTTTTGGTTGCGGCAATCTCTTACGGGGCTTATTGGCAATTCGGAAATGAGCATTTGTGGTGGATACTCTCCTTTATTTGGATTTTGATGCTGTTGTTTGAGATTGACTATAAGACTTACTTTTTGCCCGATATTCTTACTTTTCCATTGCTGCTGGTCGGGTTCTTATATGCGGTTTTGGTGGGTGGAATCGTAGGTCCTGCCGAAAGTTCTATCGGAGCGGTAGCGGGTTATGTGCTTCCCGTTCTTGCCAGCCTTTGCTTGGTTTGGAAAAATAAAGATGTGTTCGGTGGCGGCGATATTAAACTTTTATCAGCTGTCGGGGCTTGGCTCGGTGTGGAAAATTTGCTCTATGTAATTATTCTTTCCTGCTTGGTTTTCGGGGCTTATGCCCTTTTTACACGCAAGCGTTCCGGCGCGTTTGGTCCTGCTCTTGCAATATCTGCAATAATTGTTGCTTTTTACGCGTAATGAGGTAAAATCTGAAAACAATAAAATATTTCCAGTTGAGGTGATGAAGATGATGATAAAAAAAGCATGGGAAAAAGATAAAAGAAAAGTCAAAAAATTGGTCGAAGGCACAAATTTTGACTTGTTTATTTTATCACTGATTTGTATAGATGCCGTGGCTCTCGGCTTTATGACCTCGGAAATTACCAATGTCTTTTTTGATCATGTCTTGTTTATTTTAGACCGCTTATGCATGGCCATCTTCATTATGGAAATGTTGATGAAGATTTATGCTTATGGTAAAGGATTTTTTAAAAACGGTTGGAATGTGTTTGACTTTGTAATCGTGGCAATTTCTTCCGTGCCGTTTGCCAGCTATTTTATTGTTTTGAGAACGTTTCGCTTATTCCGCTCACTCAAGTATGTTAATAAATTTTCCAGACTGAAATTTATCATTAATACCTTTATTGCCTTGCTTCCAATCTTTGGGGCGATGTTGGCAGTATTTGCAATCTTCTTTTATGTCTTCTCAATTATTGCCGTTTGTTTGTTTGGTGATATTTTTGTGGAGTTTGCTTCTTTGGGCGATTCAATGTTTACGCTCTTACAAGTCTTTTCTTTGGATGGTTGGGCTTCAAATATTGCTCGTCCGGTAATGTCGGTATTCCCTCATGCTTGGATTTTCTTTGTGGCTTTCTTGTTTATCTCTTTCTTGATTATTTTGAGCTTTGTGCTCAGCGCAATCGGCGAAGTGGTTCGCAGAGAATTTCAACTAAAATCCAGATTGTAAAATCCATATAAAAACAAAACCCCGGAAGATTTATTCTTCGGGGGTTTTGTTTTGAAAAGCTATTTTCTTACACTGCGCATTTGACGCAGAGTTTGAAAATGGTTTTGACTGTGTCTTTGGCCTCATCGTAATTAAATTTGTTTGCCAGAAGAGAGTCATTGAAACAAATCATGGTGCGGAAGACCATACAAATTGTTGGGCAATCGACACCGTTGATGGTTTGTCTCAAATCACTTTCATCATCAATTTGCGAGCACAGAATCGCTTTAATCATGTTGTATTCGGCTTCGGATACTTGAAGCGGAAGATTAAAGCTCTTGTGCTCTTTGCCTATTTCTTCCAGATATTTCAGCGCAATCTGATAACCAGTGAGGAAAGGAGATTTCGGATTTTCTTTTATCCACCTTTGCAGCTTTTCAATATCATATTTTAACTGCATTTTTGCCAACAGCTTGAATTCATTATAAGCAATGTGTTTGGGGTCGCTTATGATTTCTTGCTGTTTTTGCGAATCCGAGATAAAAGCCCTCATCTCTTGTTCAATCTGCGACTTGCTGCCGAAACGGGTTGTTACGGTGTTGAAATACTGTTCGATTACTTTTTGGCTGAATTTGAGTTTGAAGTTCAATACCTCAAACATCATGAGTTGTAATTTTTCCATCTCAAATGAAGTTTTAATAGTGAAACATAAAAATTATTTAATTGCGTTCTAAAATACGCTTTTTTGATTTTTTGTCAAAAACTTTTTGAATATTTTTGCTAAAATTTGTTTGTCCCGCTTGACAAGGCGGTTTTTGATACCTAACTAAATGACAGATATGAAAAACTTTTGAATTAAACAAAGGAGTTTACTTATGAAAATTAGACCATTACATGACCGTGTCTTGATTAAACGTGTCGAAGAAGTTACTAAAACTGCCGGCGGTATTATTATTCCCGATACCGCTAAAGAAAAACCAAGCGAAGGTATTGTTGAGGCTGTCGGAAACGGTTTTCGCGCTGAAGATGGAAAAATTATTCCGATGAGTGTGAAAGAAGGAGATAAGGTCTTGTTTGGTAAATGGTCTGGAACCGAAGTTAAAATCGACGGTGAAACAAGATTGATTATGAAAGAATCCGATATTCTCGGCGTAATTGAATAGTTTTTTAATTTTTTAGAATAAGGAAAAGAAAATGGCTGCTAAAGATATTATGTTTGGTACAGATGCCAGAGCTAAAATGCTCAAAGGTGTCGAAACTTTGGCTAAAACTGTTAAAACAACTTTGGGTCCTAAAGGTCGTAATGTTATTTTAGATAAATCTTACGGTGCTCCGAAAATCACCAAAGACGGTGTATCCGTTGCTAAAGAAATTGAGTTGGCTGATAAATTTGAAAATATGGGCGCTCAGTTGGTTAAAGAAGTTGCTCAAAAAACTGCCGATAAAGCCGGTGATGGTACCACTACCGCTACCGTTTTGGCTGAAGCTATTATCAGAGAAGGTGTAAAAGCCGTTGCCGCCGGTATGAATCCGATGGATTTGAAACGCGGTATTGATATGGCGGTGGAAGCCGTTGTCGAAGATGTTAAATCTCGTTCTAAAGATATTAAAACATCAGAAGAAATTGCTCAAGTCGGTACAATTTCTGCTAACGGCGACAGAACAATCGGTGAATATATTGCCCGCGCTATGGAAAAAGTCGGTAACGAAGGTGTTATCACTGTTGAAGATGCTAAAGGTTTGGATACCGAACTTGAAGTTGTTGAAGGTATGCAATTTGACAGAGGTTACCTCTCTCCTTATTTTATTACCAACCCTGATAAAATGAATTGCGAATTTGAAAATCCGTTTATCTTGCTCTATGATCAAAAGATTTCTAATTTGCAACCGTTAATTCCGGTCTTGGAAGCTATTGTTCAATCCGGCAGAGCTTTATTGATTGTTGCCGAAGATATTGAAGGCGAGGCTTTGGCTACTTTGGTTGTTAACCGTATTCGCGGCGGCTTAAAAGTTTGTGCCGTTAAAGCTCCGGGATTTGGCGACCGTCGCAAAGCTATGTTGCAGGATATTGCTATCTTGACCGGTGGTCAGGTTATTTCTGAAGAATTGGGCATGAAGATTGAAAATGTTACTTTGGATATGTTGGGTTCGGCTAAAAGAATCGAAGTTACCAAAGATGACACCACAATCATTGACGGTGCCGGTGAAAAAGATTTGATTGCCGCTCGTGCTGCTCAAATTCGTAAAGAAATTGAAGAAACCACATCTGATTATGATCGTGAAAAATTGCAAGAAAGATTGGCTAAAATCTCCGGTGGTGTTGCTGTTTTGAAAGTCGGTGGGGCTTCCGAAGTCGAAGTTAAAGAAAAGAAAGACCGCATTGATGATGCTTTGAACGCAACTCGTGCCGCTGTTAAAGAAGGTGTTGTTGCCGGTGGCGGTGTTGCTTTGCTCTATGCCGGTAAGGCTTTGGATAAATTAACTCCGGCTAATCAGGACCAAAAAGTCGGTATTGAAATTATTCGTAAGGCGACCCAAGCTCCTATCCGTCAGATTGTTGAAAATGCCGGATTAGATGGTGCCGTTATTGCCGGAAAATTGCTTGAAAGTGCCGATACCAACTATGGTTTTAATGCACAAAACGGTGAATATACCGATATGGTTAAGGCTGGTATTATCGACCCGACCAAAGTGGTTCGTACGGCTTTGCAAGACGCCGCTTCTGTCGGTGGTTTGTTGATTACAACCGAAGCTATGGTTACCGAAGCTCCGAAGAAGGAATGCCATTGCGGCGACGCTGCGGCTGCCGGTATGGGGCCGGGGGCAATGGGCTTCTAATTTAACGGTTTTCCTTTGCAGTGGAAAAACACCTCTGATAATTTCAGAGGTGTTTTTTTATTTGCAAAATAAAATAGTTTGGGTAATATGTTTCTTGCAATCGGGAGACCGGTTGTGGTGTCTGAAAAACATCTTTCTTACAATTAATCCTCCAATTTTGGAGGAGTGCGTGATATAAGCCTTTGGTCGAATAAATGCGACTGCGTAAGAACAGTTGCGACCAAAAATATCCCCTTAAAATACCATTTAGCAAACTAAAAAAGATTATAATGCGCCGTGCTTTTTAGCAGGCGCTACTGAGCGTTAGCGTCAATAAAAAGGACAAGCAGGATAAACTTTTTTGTTTGTCCGAAGGATTTGCGTGTAAAAAGCATCTCCGTCAGAAAACTCCTTGCAGGTAGCAGCAACTATCTGCGG
>CASFNK010000014.1 GCA_949295995.1 uncultured Pseudomonadota bacterium | reverse complement strand
TTCTTTTTTAGCAAAAAAGCGTTTCTCTTTCCATTTTTCTTTTACAGATATACTATTTTCAGGCAACTGGTTAATCATATCCGAAAGTTGGTCAACCATCAGTTGCTGAATATCGGGATTTTGTTGGGATTGAGCCAATTTGCATATTTCTATACGATTTTCAAAAATCTTTTGCATTAAAGACTTTTGTTCAGGAGCTTTAATCTGTTTCTTTTTATTATCATCTTGCTCAAAATATGCAAAATTCTGCCAATGATCAAAAATCTTAAAATATAATTTGTCTTTTCCACGACCAAACAAATCTTTGCATAATCTGGTTCCGCGACCAATCATCTGCCAAAACTTAACTTTTGATTTTACCGGCTTTGCAAATACCAAATTTACAACTTCCGGCACATCAATACCGGTGTCCATCATATCAACAGAAATAGCTATTTTAAGAGGATTGTCTTTATCTGAAAAGTCATCAATTAAACTTTCTGCTCGACCATCATATATATCAATAACGGCGGCTAACTTTCCGCCATATTGCGGATACATCTCATCAATAATACTAAGTATAAAAGCTGCATGATCGTGATTACGGGCAAAAATAATGGTTTTACCAATAGTCTGACCATCAGCATCTTTAATGCCGTTTTACATAATATTTTGAATAATCAACTTGGTTGTAGGTCTATTCATCACTTGTGTATCAATAGATCTGGCTTCAACCGACAACTCTGTATCAATATCACCACTTTCTTCCAGATCTTTTATTTGATCCGGATTTAATTGATTATAGTGAATCCCTTTACGCAAAAACTGTGTGTCATATCGATAAGCGACATAATCCACCAAATATCCTTGTTCGATTGCCTCTTCCAAAGAATAATAAAAGGTTGGTTTTCCTTCCTCACAGTTAAAAAGCTGAAATGTATTACGATTTACAAAATCAACCGGTGTTGCAGTCAATCCTACTTGCAAGCAATCAAAATATTTAAAAATATCTGCATATACGTTATAAATACTACGATGTGACTCATCTGCAATAATCAAGTCAAAATAACCAACGTCATACTTTGCATATTGATTCATCATTGTCGGATATGTCGAAAAGACAATATCTGCATGCTGATTTTTATTACTTTTTAAAACTGAAGATAAAACAGAATTTAAAAGGGTATTAAAATTGCGACTGGCTTGCTTAACCAAAGCATTTCTGTCACATAAGAATAAAATTCTTTTTGCCCACCCCTTATCTTGCAATAATTTGCTTAACGCAATAGAAACTCGTGTTTTACCTGTTCCTGTTGCTTGTACAATTAATGCTTTTCTTTGCTTTTTACTAAAAGTTTCGCAAACAGCTTTAATTGCTCTAATTTGATAATCTCGACCTGTAATATTAGGATCTGGTTGAGCTGTAGCAATATCACCTTTATCTCTTTGATAAATTAATCTTTCCAAACTATCGCGTGAATAAATTCCCCAGACAGTTCTTGGTGGATATTTGTTAGCATCGTCCCAAATCTTGGTTTCAAAACCGTTTGTATAAAAAATTACCGGACGCTTTCCATATTGTTTTTCTAGAGCATCTGCATACAAAGAAGCTTGTTTTTTACCTTTATCAGCATTTTCTGATGTTTTTTTAGCTTCAATCACAGCCAAAGGAGAACCATCTTTTCCCCATAAAACATAATCACATCGCCCTTTACCTGTTGGTGTTGGTTGATTATCTACGTCAACTTCTTGACTAACTTCATCTGTATTGCTTCCATCTGTTGATATATTCCAATGAGCTGCACGGATCATTGCATCAATTAAATGTTTGCGTGTCTGCTCTTCTGAATATTTTAATTCATCAACTGCAATTTCTTTACTTTCTTTAGCTGTTTTTACTGTTGCTAATTCTAATTTTAATTTTTCAAGTTCATCTAATGTTTCTTGAAGTTTAATATTGGCAGCATCTATTTTTTCTTCATTTGTAATTTGCTTTTTGGGTTTTGGTGCAATAAAATCAGGATAATCTTGTGCTTTTACACCTAAAGCAATAGCAGCAAACCATTTTGAAACGTCATAAATTTCTTGCAAAAGCTGTAATGCCTGAGCTGATTTTGCGTCACAGCCATGCACAACTCCGTTTGCTGTTCTTCTAATAAAATTCAACTTATACAAGATAACAGAAGGTATCACCTTTTTAAATTTTTCATTTTGTAATAAATCAACAAAAGAAGATGATTGTGGCACTTCAATATGATATGCCTTGTAAAGAATAGTTGTGATTCGTTCTGCAAATAAACGTGCTTTAGATATTGAAGATTGAGGATCAGAATATACATATTCCTCCGCAAAAGTTGCAATTTGATACAACTGCGGTGTTTTTTCTTGTAATAATGTAAAATTCGAACTAACCATCTTATCCCTATAATATACCGTTATACGATATTAAAAAGCAGTATATATTTGGTTAAATTTTTTGCAATATAAATATATTGCAAAAAATTTTCCTTACTTCCCTTCCATTTCTTTGGCAAGTTCGGAAACAAGTTTCCAATTCTGGCTTTTGTAGGCTTCTAACAAGGGGAGATAGTAGCGAGAGTTCTTTCCTTCTCCTATATATGGTATTCTTCTGACGCCACCGGCTTTATCTTCTTTTCGCATGGCCAGCAAGGTTGTATAAGATATGCCTAAGAAGGCCGCGGTTTGTTTAATATTCAACCAATTTGATCGAGCGGCAATATCAAACGCATCTTTATTGATTTTGGCTTCGGCGGCCTCAAT
>CASFNK010000013.1 GCA_949295995.1 uncultured Pseudomonadota bacterium | reverse complement strand
CTCGTTCTTCGTTTGTAAATTTATGATGTTTCATGCTCTGTCCTTTCCTGTTTTGGTTTAGTATAAAAAATTATCCCGAAAATTGCTATCGCAATCTTCGGGACTTTTTTTTACTGTCCAACTTTCGGGGGACAGATCATTGAAGGGCTTTTTTTTAATCAGCTTCTTTAATGCGTTCGATATTCGCACCGACCCCTTTGAGTTTTTCTTCTAATTTTTCATAGCCACGGTCAAGGTGATAAACGCGGTTGACGATTGTTTCACCCTCAGCCACCAAACCGGCCAAAATCAAAGCAAACGAGGCTCGTAAATCGGTTGCCATCACAGGCGCACCTGAGAGTTTCTTAACCCCGCGTACAATGGCAGATGCATGCCCGTGAACATTAATATTTGCGCCCATACGCATGAGCTCCGGTACATGCATAAAGCGGTTTTCCCAAATGTTTTCCGTAACCAAAGAGGCACCTTCCGCCACGCACATCAAAGCCATGAATTGCGCCTGCAAATCTGTCGGAAAACCGGGGTAATAATCAGTCATAATGTCTTGTCCGACAAGAGTTTTATTGGTAGCATCAATAATGAGTGAATTTTCTTTTTCTTCAACATCAACGCCCATTGCTTTTAAGATTTCTATCGGTGTTCGCAAAGTTGAGGCTTGTGCGTTGATGAGCTCGATTCGGCCTCCTGTAATGGCGGCAGCCACACCGTAAGAACCGGCCTCGATTCTATCTGCAATCACTTTGTGTCTTGCGCCATGTAGGGTATCAACACCTTGAATAACAAGGCGAGAGGTGTCTTTGCCTTCGATTTTAGCACCCATATCAATCAGCAAATCAATCAAATCACCGATTTCTGGTTCTTTGGCGGCATTTTCAATAATTGTTTCCCCTTCGGCTAAGGTTGCCGCCATAAGGATATTGCAAGTTGCTCCCACCGAAGCCGTGTGGAAAGTAATGTGAGCCCCTTTGAGTTTGCCATCAATATCGGCATGAACATAGCCGTTCTTGATTTCGATTTTAGCACCCATCTGCTCTAACGAGGAGAGATGAATATCCATAGGTCTTGCGCCAATGGCACAACCGCCTGGTAAAGAGAGCTCCACATGACCTTCTCTGGCCAATACCGGCCCCAAAACATAGTAAGAGGCGCGCATTTTACGAACATAATCGTATGGTGCAATCAGGTTAGAGAATTTTTGTGTCCGATAAGAATAGGTTTTTGTGGGGTGTCCATCAACAAAATCATCAAAACAGTCAATAGCCGTTCCCATTTGCTCCAACAAAGCATTCATTGACCGAATATCGGATAAAATCGGCATATTGGTTAAAGTTACGGTTTCATCGGTTAATAAACTTGCGCAAATAAGGGGCAGGGCGGCATTTTTTGCCCCACTGATATAAATTTTTCCCTCTAACCTGTTTCCGCCGATAATTTTGATTTTATCCATATTCCGTCTCCAAAGTTAGTCTTCTTTTGAATTAGTTTTTAATTTTTCACGTTCAGCTTGTTGTTTTTTGCGCTTTTCCAAATTTTTGCGCAATGCTTTGGCCTCACGTTCAAATCTTTCTTTGCTGCGCGGACCGTGTGCGGTATTTTTTTTCTCTTTTGCATCAGACATCATTTTTCTCCGAATAAATATGAGCAAATCTTAGCATGAATAGGTTAAAAAACCGTGAGTTTAAGGCAAATTTTATAAAATTTTAAGAAGCAGACAGTAAAATGAATAAATAAAAAATAGTTGAAAACAACCCAATGGAACAGTTTATTCAAAATTCAAAACAGCAAAATCTTTGCCTAAAGGTGGATAGCTCCCTTGGCGCAACAAAAAACAAATATGCTTTTGTTTGTCATGGTATAACCGGATATAAGGAGCAAGGAGTAATTCTGCAAATTGTTAAATTGCTACAAAATCAAGGTTATAATGTTATAAGTTTTGATTGTCGTAATTCTCGCGGTAAAAGCCATAATGAAATGCATTGTGCGATTTTGAGTGATTTTTGTGAAGATTTGACAGATGTCATAGCTTGGGCGAAAAATCTCCCTGATTTTAAGCCGCCTTTTTTGTTGGCAGGGCATTCTTTAGGTGGTTCGGCAGTCCTTAACTATGCACTTCAAAACCCAAATTTCATAGAAGGTTTGATTTTGGTTTCTTCCATATTTAGCGGCAAAGAATTACTTGATAATACACAAAAATTTGCCCCCGAATTTTATCAAACACTTTTAAGCACAGGGCTGACCCGCTCCCAAGAAAATCGCCAATGTTTTTTGGATGGAACCTATCTGCAAGAGCTACAAAAATATGACTTCTACTCGTTAATCCCGTCTTTTCAAAAGCCGATTCTTCTTATTACAGGAGACAAAGATACGTCCTCTTTGCCAGAGAATAACCAAAATTTTTATGAGCACATCACCGCCCAAAAAACACTCTGCATTTTGTCAGATTGCACCCATATTTATGACCAACCGCGTAATTTAGAAGATTTAGACCGAAAAATTGCTGACTTTGTAACGAATTTAGTATTAGTCCAATAAAAAACCTCTCCGAAGAGAGGTAATGTTAACTTAAATAATTTTAACAACTTTGCCACAGATAGACTTATCTCCAAATTTCAATTCCACTTTCTGCCCGATATATAAATAAAACGGATACAACAGTTCAATTTGAATTTGAGAGTTTTGATTTTGACGATTGCCGATTTTGACCAAACTTGAAAAATTAAATTCGTCTGGAAATTTAATTGTTAAGAAGTTATCAGAGAAATCGCTTAATTCTGCATTATTCCCATTCTCAAATTCCAAGAGACATTTTCCCTTTAACAAAGTTAAGTCATTTGTGAAAATATAGGCATTTTCATCAAAGGGCGAAATCATAATATTAATTAAACTTCCGCTCTGTGCTTCATCAACGATTTTTTTGTTAACGGCTAGTCCTCTGACAATACAATCTTGAATCTTTCCCAAGTCCTGTCTTAAGGTCTTTACCTTATCTCCAACCTGAATTTTTCCAAGTACCACTTTGCCCCAATAAAAGGCATTAGCTTTATGCCCAAAACAATTTTGGGTCTTAACAACAATTAATACTTTTTCCATAAAATAATTATTTAATAGTAAAACGTTTAAGACATTATTTACTCTGGATAATATTACTCGTCAAGTCTTAGTCATAAAAAATTAAAGAATTGCGATTAGATTAAAGCAAAGAATAAATTAAACAAACGAGGAAAAGATGAAAAATTATATTACCATTTTAGGATTAGTTGCCATTTTGAGTGGTTGTACAGAATTTAATAAATACATCACGGTCAGCAGCAATGCAACCCCACAAGAAAAATTCAGAGCTTGCGCTTTAAGTGAAGCGCAAAGCAAATTGCAAAACGGCACATTGTTTAGTAACACCATAACCGCCACTAAAGACGAAATTGTCAACACCTGTATTAAAAAATTGGCACTGGAAGCGGCAGGTATTGATTCTGAAGCCCAAAGCATAACCTCTAATATAATCAATAGCTTGCAGAGTTTAAGTAATAAGTAAAATAGTTTGGAGCTTGACACTTTATTAATTTTAATTATTTTAAGGATAATAAAATCAATAATTGTGTAACCTAAAATTATTTTAGAGATGAAAAATTATGCATTACTAAAGTTTGACCAAAGCGATAGCTTTTGGCATCGAGTTTCTCATAAGGAAGATTATTACAAGTTTCCTATTGTCTATGAAGACGGCTTTGTAAGTTATCGTAAGAATGTGGCAAAAGATCATGGCGCACCTTGGGGATTTGTTTGCAAGGGGTATATTATTTGTTTGCATCCCACGCAAGAAATGTTACCTGCTGCTACCAAAGCCTATTGTGAAGAACGTTTGTTTGCCGGCCGCCTGGTTTGTATTCCTCCCCGTGCGGTGATGAAAAAAGTTTTTAATCATATTTTGGTTATTAACGACATGATAAAAGAACTGGGAGGAGAGCCTTTTGCCAACGATTGGTATATGGCTCAAAATGACAAATTTGGAGATTTGGCCGGTCGTCCGAATAAGGACATAATTTTGGGGGTTCATCCACAAATTTCTGATAACGGAGCTTGTATGTACATTGATAACAATACGCAAGCCTCCTTTTATCCGGCGGTCAAAATCTAGCAAAATGCAAAAATAGTGTGAAATTTAGTGTTCACACTATTTTTTTAACGCTCTTTTCCCGACGAATTGACCAATATCAAATCCCCCATCTGAATTCATCACAAAATCATAAAAGTCTTTAATGGTCGCTAATTTTTGTTTTTTATTTTTTGCCTTAAAGCAAGCAATAAGCTTATGAGTAAACTCAGGGTGAGGCATATTTTTAATATGATAGCGTTGAGCAAATTGAGGATCAGTTAAAATTTGTTCAATTTTGCTATGAGGAATATGCGCCAAATTATGAAAGTTGTAATAAGCGGTAATAAGAGCGTCCACCAAGCTCCAATATTGCAAATCAAGATGCAAATTTTTTTTACTTAAAGACAAGAGTTCATCATATCTGTCCCAGAGATAATATTTGATAAAATTCTTATCATAATCAGAAAAAGGCTCAAAAGGTTTCTGGACTTGCAAAGCGGCCTTTTCGCGAAGTTTTTGAATTTCTCCGTGAATGTCATATAAAATTTTGCCATATAAAAGAAAATACTGATTAGTATAGTTATGCTCTTTTAACGATTCTTCCATATATTCTTCAAATCGAGAGATAGGATTAATGATATATTCCATCAAAAATCCATCGACATAGCAGTTAGATTTTTCCTGCCAAGAGAGAGAATTGGAAGCAATGATTGTAACATCAATATCCGAAAATTCATTTTGGTTTCCGGAGGCATAGCTTCCGCACAAAAGAGCTCCTTCGAACCAATTTTGATGAATGTATCTTTCTAAAAACTTATAGAGAGCCTGTTCCCACTTTTCCATTTTAATCCTCGCAATCAAATAATAAAAATATATTGTCAGAAAGAGTGTTAAAAGGCAATAGAAGAAATTTTAAAATATCATTTAGAATGAGAGTTTTTTTGTGAAGATAATTCAGCAAATAATATAGGCTGAGCATCTTTTCCATTTATTAAAGGACGAACATCTTTCCCAGTTTGCTTTTGTAAAATTGTAGCATATAATTCAGGAGATTGCTGTAAGAGTTCAGGTGTTAATTTTATAGAACCATCGGTTGGAATAAAGGCGTAAATACCTTTAGCAGTTTTATAATTATTATCAAAATAATTTCCGGCAACTTCTTTCCCGTCTGAACAATATACACCTTTTTCCACTACGGTAAAAATATGCCCATGTCTGTGTCCTTTACATTTAGGAATAACCACCACGGTATTAATCGGGCAATTAATTACATCTTCTAATTCAATTGGAACAGCAATAAAATTAGGAGAATTTAATAAATTATCTTTTTCCTGATAAGCAGAAAGATTTCCCGATATTGGTTCATTATAAACCTTATTAAGAGCTCTTTTCATAGCTCCGTAACAATATCCCTTGGGAGATTGATTCAAACAACAACGAGCTTTTTTAGCTTCGCCTCGGCTATTGCGAATAGTAAACTCAAATCCTTTTTCCAAAATAGAACGCATTTTTTTCTGGCTAGGACCAGGTTGAATGGCGCTAAGGAAGTTGGCAGATAATTTGATATGAGAATTGTTATCCAATAACTCCTTTAATTCTCCTATGTTAAGAGTAATATCTTCATTAAGAACTTCAGAAGAATTTGATGAAACAACAACGGAATGATTTGCATCTTGTTTATCGTTATTAATATTGGTATTGGAAGAAGGAGCTGGTAGGCCACTCTGAGTTGGAAATAAGGTAGCGGCCAGTGTTGCAATTTGAACACTTCTTTTTTTTAGTTCATTGATTTTTTTCTTAATATCCATAGTATATTCTTTTTATTTAAATTTCCGACATTATGTCTAATAATAACATGAAAAAAACATCATGTAAACAAGAAACACTTGTTTTTCAAAGAGTTCCAGTTTGAGATATTCATGATTTACCCTTGTCAAAGTAAATTTTCTAATTATAAAAAAAGCAATAAGATAATTATGATGTAAAATTATTTTTATGCAAATTTATTGGTATTTTAGAAAGCGCGCGTTATATCTTATTAAATAAAACAAGTAAGAGGTAAGGTATGAATAAAAATGGTATTATCAAATTGCGCAATTCTGTGGCTGAGTGTCAAATATCTTTGTGGGGCGGAAATCTTTTATCTTACCGCCCTTTGAAAGAGGAGCACGACATATTTTGGCTCGGCAATCTGAATAAATTTGATAATGTTCAGGCTATTCGCGGTGGAATACCCGTTTGTTGGCCGCGCTTTGCCGAGGAAGAGTTGAATAATCATCTGCCCCGCCATGGCTTTGCCCGCTTATCAATGTGGAATTTGCAAAATGTTAATGTTGATGACCACCAAATAGAGGCAGAATTGTCTCTTTCGCCCGAAGCACAATACAACCTAAACCTTTCCGCCAGAGTTTTAATCAAAATAACCGATAAATTAGAATATACACTTGAAACGACCAATAATGGCGATACTCCGTTTAATTTCAGCGAGGCGCTGCACGCTTATTTTAATGTCAGCTCGGTTGATAATATAGAGGTTAAAGGCTTAGCCGGGCACCGCTATAAAAATTCTCTGACCCAAAGTTACACCACTCAGGAAGAAGACTTAAAAATTATAGGAGAAGTTGATAGAATTTTTTTAGAGCAAACACAGCCTCTTGAGATTATAGATAAAGGCTACAATCGTGTGATAAAAATCGAAAAAAACGGCTCCGACACAACAGTTGTATGGAACCCCAATAAAGATTTGGCGGAAATGAGCCCTAATCAATACAAGCAATTTGTCTGCGTAGAGCCTTCAAATGTAGGAGAAAGCTATATCACCCTCCAACCTCATCACACCCATAAACTCACCTCCACCATAAGCGTAAATAGATTTGATGGCTTTCTCAAAGTATAATATATTATCTATTATTATAATTTGAAAAAATAAAAGCCTGCGGTGGAATTAGTCTTTTTTCCTGAGCTTTGCAAGGCATATTTTGCGCTATAGGGAATTTATAAAAAAAATCCCTGAGGTTATTTTATAACTTCAGGGATTTTTATTATCAGTACATTATTAATAAGCACGAACATGTAATTGCCTCAAATTAAATACGAGAATATCTTCCGCAATTCCATGTATTTGTAACATTTTTGCCGCCTTTTTCAGCAATTTTTTTTGATAGAGATAACGACGAATGGCGCAATGATTTCCACATTGCATTATGAGGCATTGAATATCATCTAACAACTGAGTGTTTTCGTCAAAGTACCCCTCATTCTGATACCTAATAATGCAATCAACGAAAGCATCGTGAACTCCGCTTCCGAGCTTTAGAATTTCTTTTGCCGTTTGAACGTCGATAAATACTGTTGAAGAAGTGCTTAAGTAAAAGCGAACTTCATTCAGGTTTCCTCTTTTAATAAACTCGTGAAAGGCGTCAACTTCCAGATAATGCTCTGCCAGATATGTCATGATTTCCTCATGATTGCCTCGCTTAATTAAAGCACATTCTTCCTCTGGACTTAAATACTTGCACTTTTTTACCGCCTCAATAATTGCTGTATGCGCACCTTTTTTGATTAAAGTTAAAACATCCACAAAAATACCGGAATATTTAACGAGGCTTATATGACCGGATCCTCACATTAAAAATAATATAAAATTATAAGCAATTTAGATTTATTTTTCTGATTTGTCAAATACATATTGCATACAGCAAAAAATTAGGTCATACATACCTTTAAAGGAAAAAGCCAACCTAATAACAAATCAAAAAAATACTTACAAACTTTATCAAAAGATGACTCTTTCAGTACAATTATCGGACTAATTTAACGAATCAAGTTTTGAAAAAAAACTATTCAGAAATAACGCTCCAAAGTTCAGGAAAGGTTGAACCGATAGCATTGTAAACAAAGTGTCCTTTATTTTCAAAGGAGTATACTTTAATATTTTTATAATGAGATAAAATTTTATCAACACTATCCAAAATTGATTTTTCATCATCGGTAGAATAAAATAGAGATACTTCTTTAATATTGTTTAAGGCATCGTCTTTCATTTGAAAATCTAAAAAATCGGCGCATTCTTTTTCAATATCCAACCATGGAGCAACAAGGATAAGTTTGTCTAATTTAGTTTTAGGATTATATTGCAGCCATTTTAGCATAAATCCTGCACCAGCACTATGCCCGACAATGATTTTGACATCTTCACTACAAAAATCTTCAAATGTTTTTAGCCATTCTTCATAGAGTGGATTATAAGGAGTTGGCATTTCCGGTGTTTGGCACAAAAAATTGTGGCGCAAAAATTGTTTTTGTAACCAAGGAAACCAGTGAGAGTTTGAAAGAGAGGACATACTTTCGTCAAAAAACTCTTCTTTGTCGCACGTTCCATGTAAGATTAGTGCTTCTTTCATAACATATATCTAACTATTATTTTTAGAAATTTATATAGTATTATTTCATATAAAATAAAAAATGTAAAGGAAACAAAAAACAAGCTACTCGCTAAAGCGCAACACTCGTTTTCGCCAACTATCCGCTCCACACTTGCGTTTCCTCCCGCAAGTCCGATTACTCACTAACAATACTTTTAAAACACAAAACGCCCCTGAAGGGCGCTTTGTGTTTTAATGGTGCGAGATATTGTGCAATTATCGGACTAAAAACTATGACGATTTTAAACAGCTTTGCCATAAAATTTAGCTTATTAATTGTTATATTTCTAATAATCATCATTAAAACTTAATTGCTTTTTAGTTTTTTATGTTTAAAATTAAATAAACATGAGAAAGAGGGGAATAATGGTTTTAGAAAATAAGTTAAATATCACCAATCAAGTAGAGCTGAATAAAATAGAAGAAAAGCTTAGTAAAGAAAAAGCTAAAAAACTTTTTGACAGTGGTAAAATAAATACTCTCAAAGTTGGTACTTTTGCCGGATTGAAGCAGATTCACAAATTTTTATTTGAAGATATTTATGATTTTGCCGGAAAAATGCGGACTGTTAATCTTTCTAAAGGAAATTTTAGATTTGCGCCGGTTATGTATTTGGAGCAATCTTTAAAACATATAGATAAAATGCCCCAATCAAGCTTTGATGAAATTGTAGAAAAATATGTTGAAATGAATATAGCTCATCCCTTTAGAGAAGGGAATGGCCGTGCTACCCGCATCTGGCTGGACTTAATCTTCAAAAAAGAACTAAAAAGGGTGGTTGATTGGAATAAAATTGATAAATCCGACTATCTATCAGCCATGGAAAGAAGCCCGATTAAAGATATTGAAATAAAACACCTCTTAAAAAACGCCCTTACTGATAGAATTAATGAAAGAGAAGTATTCATGAAAGGAATTGATGTTAGTTATTATTACGAAGGCTATGATGAATACGACATACATAAGCTACTGTAAGTTATTGGGCTAAAAACTATAATGATTTTAAGCTTATGAGTAGGAAAATTGAGAAAATATCTAAAACAAAATAAGGCTGAGTATTTGTTCTCAGCCTATAAAATATAATCCTTAATATTTTTCCATAAACCACTTAGCAAATTGTTGCAAACTTCCTGAAGTTTGCGATTTTTCAGTATGGTCAATAATTTCTTGTTTTGAAAATTCGCAAAGCATTTTTCCATAATTTTTCATATACATTACTTGCCATAAATCAGACCAAGCATCAGGATGTAATATATTCTTTCGCTCATTGGCAATTTCAAAATTATCACCAAATCTTTCAAATTGGCGTATAGTTCCGTCATTTTCAACAAATGTTGCGAAGCTAACAAATTTTGCGCCCCGATTATTTTCTCCGTGCATTAATCTAAGTATGCCATCAACTCCAATTGTTGATAAAACATATTTAGTATATGGTCCGGGAAAACCATTCAAAGCCTCAATAACCAGACCTCCGTCTTCAACGAGTACCGGCTTTTTTAATATTTTAAAAGCCTCCACGGCTTTATATTTGGAAACATCAGCAATATTGCAGAGCTGAGGTTCAATAATATCTGCTCGAGCTTGATTAACTTTAATATCCAAGCGCCCAGCATTAAGAAAAGAACGCTCTAAAGCCGCTATCTTTCCTTTATTGGAAGTAATAAAATTTATCTCCATAATCATACTTTTATATTGTTAAACAAAATTATAAATTCACACTCAATCTTATATATTCAAATGAAAATAAAGTAAATAAAAAGTCCGATAATTCATCAAAAATCTCTAATTTTAAAAACTCAAAAATCGGACTAGCAGAAAGCCTTGGTTTACATAACAAAAAAGCACCTCAATCGGTGCCTTTCAATAAATGGTGCCGCTGGCAAGAATCGGACTTGCGACCCCGTCATTACCAATGACGTGCTCTACCACTGAGCTACAGCGGCGACAACGGAAGGTAACATACACGGCATTTTTCAAAAAATCAAGGGGAATTTTTCACTAAAGTTGATTATTTTTATTTTTCTCTGAAATTTTAAATTTCCCCACTTTAATTTTTACAAAATACGCCTATATCTTTTATGCAGTTCATGTGCAAAATTACAATGTCTGCATGCTAAATACGAAGGAACACCTGATTAAGAGATCAGGTGTTTCTTTTTTTGCACTGTTGAGTAAATCAAAATTAGTATTGGTAATTTTTTTCAACGGGTATATCTTTTTATAAAATTAACAAAAAAAGGAGAGAAAAATGTCTAAGATATTGAGTTTGCTGGTTGGCGTTTTAATGTTTTCAGCTTGTTCATCGCGAGATTCGAGCAGCTTTATTGGTAAAGAATATAAGTTAACCCAAGCCCCCAATAATGCCGAAATCACGTTAGGTTTTGACGGCAAAGAGAACCGCTATTTTGGTAAAGCCGCTGTCAATAATTACTTCGGAGCCTATACCTTAGAGGGAGAAAACCTTTCTTTTGGTCCGGCGGGGGCAACGATGATGGCAGGTCCCGAGCCGCTCATGCAAGCTGAGCAAGAATATTTGCAGTTTTTATCAGATGTCAAATCTTATAAATTAGAGGGCAAGAAGTTAATTCTGAACGGAAGTGAAGGTAAAACTCTAACCTTTGAAGAAACAGGTACGGTGTCTGAATAAAGCTCTTCTCTCATCACCTAAACCGCTTTGTTGCAAAACTGAGCGGTTTTTTATGTAAATTCGCGGGTATTCTTGAATTTTTTTATTGTAATTGTTAAAAAAATGATTAGTCTGATAATCGTTAATAAAAAATGAATAACCCTAATTAAAGGAAAATAGGACAAATACAATGTTGGATATTAAATATATTATCGATAATACGGATACGGTTAAAAAATCTCTAGCCAGAAAAGGTTTCCCTTCAGAAAATATCGATAGTTTAATATCCACCTATCTGGAGATGAACAAGCTCAAAACCTCATCACAGGCCTTGGCTGAGACCAAAAACAAACTCAGCAACTCTATCAAATCTGCCACAGCAGAGGAGCGCCCGAGTATCATTGCCAAGAGCAAGGAATTAGGCGAAGAGCTGAAAAAAGAGCAAGAAGAATTAAGTATATTGGAGACCAAGTTCAATGATATGATGTTGCGCCTTCCAAACTACCCAAGCCCGGATTGTCCCGATGGTCCTGATGACACCCATAATGTTGTCATTCGCAAAGTTGGCACACCGCGCACGTTTGACTTTACCCCCAAAGACCATATTGAGTTGATGGAAATGAATGATTGGAGCGAGATGGAGCGCATTGCCAAAGTATCAGGTTCTCGCACTTATGCCATTAAAAATGACCTCGCTCAGTTGGAATTAGCCATTCACATGATGGTTTTGGATAAGTTGCGCTCTCACGGCTTTACGGTTATTACCGTTCCGGCGCTTTCCAAAGAGCGTCCGCTGTATGGTCAAGGTTATTTGCCGTTTTCAAGAGATGAAATTTACTATATGCCGGCAGATGATTTATATTTGTCGGGTACTGCCGAGTTGATTTTGAACTCTTTGCGAGCGGATGAAATTTTATCAGAAAACGAATTGCCGATTCTTTATGCCGGATTTTCTCCTTGCTTCCGTCGTGAGGCTGGTGCCGCAGGAAAGGATACAAGGGGATTGGTTCGAGTTCACCAGTTTATGAAAACCGAACAATTTGTTATTTGTAAGAATGACATTGCCGAGAGTGAGAAATGGCACCAAAAATTGCTCGCTATTTCTGAAGAAGTTTTGCAAGATTTGGAATTGCCTTATCAAGTTTTGGATATTTGCACCGGCGATATGGGTGCTCCAAAATATCGCCAATATGACTTGGAGGCATGGGTTCCGTCTCAAAATTGCTATCGTGAAACACACTCTTGCTCCAACATTACAGATTGGCAAGCCAGACGTACCAACTTGCGTTATCGAGACAATGCCGATGGTAAGGTAAAATATGTTCACACTCTGAATAATACCGGTATTGCTACACCGCGCGCATTAGTTCCGTTTATTGAAAACCACCAAAACGCAGACGGCACGGTTAACATTCCGGTTAAACTCCGTCCTTATCTTGGTGGAAAAACTAAGATTGGTAAAAACGCCTAAGCGAAAAGAATGATAAAAAATCCCGCTTTGTTTAAGCGGGATTTTTTTGAGCTTAAGGCATAAAAAAACTCCGGCGTTACACCGGAGTTTTTTATTGTTAAGTAGAATTACATATAGTACCAAATGACTGTAACGTATCCTGTTCCATTATCAGGACTGCAAGCATCAGCTGCTTCAGTTGGAGAAATCGGTAAATCGGAATTTATCCAAGAACCATCAGCAGTAGCTGCAGGTGCACTAGCATTGACATCTGAACCATCCGCTCCTATAGTTAAACCGACAAACCCTGAAGATGCACCAGCCCCCCAATCTGCCGTAGCAATTTGTACGCAAGCTTCAGCACCCATATGCTGATAAGCAATACCAAATGCGGCATTATCTATTCCGTTATATTGAGTAGCCGCAATTTCAACATTGCCTTGGAACGCATTAACAAGCGTTTCAGGATCAGCTCCCACCATTTCCGCCGGAGCGACACCTAATTTGTAGGCAATATTTGTAGCTAAACCATTATAGTCTCTTTGACCAGAATAAAGGGTACGAATATTAGCCACCATCATAGAAACTTGGTCGAAGGTTTTAGTAATTTTGAACTTAGTCATGGCTTTTGAATAACCAGCGATACCGCCGACTGACAAAACGCCGATAATCGCAAGCACACCGAGCATTTCCACCATAGAACGTCCCGTCTGCTCAGAATGTTTTGTTAAATTAATCATTTTCTTTCTCCTAAATCTAACTGCTTTATAGTTTAAGTATAACAAGTTAATATTTTATTACAATTCTGGCTTTAGTCATAAATTTTATATTCTCTATAACTTAAGGCATATATCTTAGTTGCCAACAGCGGAGAAATTAATTCTGGGGTCAATCATGGTATAGACGATGTCGCTTAAGAGTTTTAAGACCAATCCCAGCAAAGCAAAGATATAGACTGTTCCGAAAATAACCGGATAGTCGCGCGCCATAATTGCCTCATAACCGAGCAAACCCATGCCGTTAAGCGAGAAAATCACTTCAATTAAGAGAGAGCCGGTAAAAAGCATTTTAATCAATAGAGCAGGGAAACCGGCCGAAACAATCAGCATGGCGTTACGGAATATATGACCGTATAAGACCCGATTCTCGCTTAATCCTTTGGCTCGAGCGGTCAAAACGTAAGGTTTATTGATTTCATCTAAAAACGAGTTTTTGGTAAGCATGGTTAAACTGGCAAAACCGCCGATAACCAAAGCTGTAACCGGCAGAGTAATGTGCCAGAAGTAATCAATAATTTTGCCAAAAGTTGAAAGTTGCTCCCAGTTGTCTGAGGTTAATCCTCGCAAAGGAAACCAATGTAGATAAGTGCCGCCGGCAAAAAACACAATTAAAAACACCGCAAACAAAAACACCGGAATAGCCGCGCCGATAATCACCGCCACGGATGTCCACATATCAAACCCAGTCCCGTCTTTTACGGCTTTTTTGATACCTAAAGGAATAGCAATCAAATAAATAATCAAAGTTGACCATAGACCTAAAGAAATCGAAACCGGCATGCGTTCTAAAATGAGAGTTCCGACGGTTTTGTCTTGATAATAGCTTTTGCCGAAATCAAAACGCGCATAATCTGCCAACATCTTGAAATAGCGCTCATGCAAGGGCTTATCAAACCCGAATTGTTTTTCCAATTCTTTGATTAAATCTTCCGGCACGCCTTGCGCCCCTTGGTAGCGCGAGGCTGATTGATTCATGTTAACCGCCGCGGTGGAAGAAAACTGAGACTTTGCATCAACGTTAAACCCTCTGTATTTTGCCAAAGTATGCTCAATCGGCCCGCCCGGAGCCAATTGCACAATCAAAAAGTTAATTGTGATAATCCCAAGCAAGGTAAAAGGAATTAGGAGCAAACGTTTGATGATGTAACTTCTCATTATTTATCCTTATTTGTTTTTGGCTTTGCCCACCAAGTAAGCGGTTGAAAACCTACTTTTTCACTCGTTTTGGGGTGAACAAACTTGTCATGATAGGCCACTCTTTGGTAAGGGGAATACCATTGTGGAATCATATAAGTCTCATTTAATAACACTCTGTCCAACGCTTTTACATAAGCCTCATAACTTTCTTTGTCCTGCGCGGTAATAAGCCCTTTGATTAATTCATCAACCACTTCATTTTGAATGCCGATCATATTATAGCTGCCTTTGATATTGGCAGATTTACTGCCCCACATTTCGGCTTGCTCATTCCCCGGCATACGGCTAATTCCGAAAGACAAAATCGCCATATCAAAATCAAAGTTATCCAACCGGTTTTTAAAGATATTTATTTCCAAATTGCGAAACGTGAGCTTAATGCCTATTTTTGCCAAGTTATTGATAAAAGGTAACATCACACGCGTAAAAGTGCTGCCGTTGGCCGAGTTGCTCAAAACCTCAAATTCAAGTGGCTGACCGGTTTTAAGATTGGTCATCTTACCATTCACAAAGTCATATCCCGCCTCGTTTAAGAGTTTCACCGCTTCTTTGAGCCTTTGTCTCGTTTCCTTAAAGTCTTTGTGGCTTGGGTTTTGGGGTGCTTTTCCAAACACGGATTGAGGGAGCTTGTTTTTATATTTGTTTAGAATTTCCAGCTCTTTTCCTTGCGGCAAACCGGTTGCTTCCATTCCCGTATTGGTAAAATAGCTGTAAATCCGGCTGTATTGATTGTAAAACAGTTTGTCATTAGCCCAATCAAAGTTAAAAGCAAGCGCAATCGCTTCTCTAACACGCCTATCTTGAAACATTTCTTTGCGGACGTTAAAGGCAAACATTTGCAAAATTGCGGCATTATTATGCGCCATATTTTCTTTGATGATTTTGCCGCTCTTAACCAAATCATTATCATAGCCACTGACCCAAATTTTAGCGATATATTCTTCCCTCACATCAATGCTTCCGGCAAACAGCGCTTGCAAAGTAACGGTCGTGTCTTGGTAAAAATCAAACCTTATTTCATCAAAGTTATAAAACCCTTTGTTAACTGGTAAATCTTTTCCCCAGTAGTCGGGCGCACGGCGAAAAAGCAGATATTTTCCTTGCTCGAATTTATCTAATTTATAAGGCCCGCTCCCTAAAGGAATTTCAAGCGTCGGCCTGCTGAAATCTTTTCCTTCCCAGTTTTTTGCGGAATAAATTTTCATCTGAGCTAAAATGAGCGGCAGTTCTCGATTGTTTGAGCCTTTACGAAAATGAAAACGCACTTCTTTTGCACTGATTTTTTCAACTCTTTCCACATCGGCATAATATACTTTGTACAAAGGTTGCCCTTTTTCAATCAAAGAGTTAAAGCTAAAAATCACATCATCGGCGGTAACCGGTGAGCCGTCATGAAATTTGGCTCGTCCATCTAAAATAAAACCAACGTATGACTTATCATCAGGCAAATCAAAAGCCTTTGCCAGTAACGGATAGGCTGAATAAGGGTCATCGACACTGACGACGCCTAAGCTGTCCATTGTCAAATTTGCCACTTGCGGTGTAGGATTACCTTTAAAAATATAAGGGTTAAAATTGTCAAATCCGCCATATTCGGGCATAACGATTCTCCCGCCCTTGAGGGCATTCGGGTCGGTATAGTTAAAATGCTCAAAACCTTGTTTGTATTTAGGTGTTCCGTAAACCGAAATGGAATGATAAATTTTTGCCTCTGCAGTCGTACAGACACACCCCAAAACCGCTCCCAAACAAAAGGCGATAATTTTATTTCTGGCTATAATTATCCGCATCACTCCACCCGCCGAAAGGATAGGCGTAATCATCATCATCTTTAATGGGTGATTTTTGAGAGCGTTGAGGATTGCTCATCACCGGTTCACGGCGCAAAAAATCAGGTGCAGAACGAGAGAGTTTAGTCTCACTTGCGCTTTTCATTTCTTGCCATTCTTTTTTGAGCGAATTAAGAGCTTTTTGAGTATTGGTAAAGCCGATTCCATCTTCGTCAAAGCGAGAACTTGTCGTTCTGACAAAAGAAACTGGCTTATTGGAGACGGAAGGTTCTATTTTCTCGCTTTCTTCTTTTGTCGGAATACTTAAAGTGGGCATTCCTTCGTCTTCTTTAGTATCACTAAACCGATACACCTTAAATTCATCAGCCTCACTTGTCTCGAATGCATAGTTTTCAAATTGAGGTTCGCTTTTTTCATCTTCTTCGTTAGGGGCGCCGAAACTTCTCTCCAACGCCATAGAAAACGGGTCTTTATCCTCGGATTCATTCTCCGCAATATCTTCTACCTCTTTATTTTTAGCAAAAAAGTTACGAGACTTGAATGGATTAAAGATATTCTTAATTTTTTTATGTGCCTCTGATACAAAATTAGCATTAGCATTTTGCTGTACGTTCTCCAAAGATGAGCTGGAAACTTGTCTCAAAGGACTTTCAGAGCTAGAAGCGATATCAAGGGATTTTTCTTCGCTCATTGGCTCAATTCTTTCCGGCTCAATTCTGGGAGCAGGGTGAACTTTAATACTGCTTTCTTCGCTTAAATCGATTCTTGCCCGTCTTATTTGTTCTCCAAGCGGAGCCAAAATGGAATAAACCTTACCGTAAACGCCGGTCTCAATCACCGATAAAAAGACTTTTTCCTTATCGTGTTTTTCTAAGATATTAAGTAAGTTTTGGTATCTGGCGCAAAATTCCAAAATTGTCCCGCCTAACACGGAATCATTTTGAGCTTTTGCTACCAATCTGGGGGCAAAATTCGGCTGATTGGCACTGACTTCAATAATAACCTTTCCGAAAGCCCATTTTGCACCGTCTTTCACTTTATGCCACAAGCGGTCAACTTGTTCGGACGAAGCCAAAGCACCGCGCTGAATGGTTTCCGCCAATAATTCATTCATATCGGCAATAAACAATTCAAATTTATTTAAGATAAAGCTGTTTTTTACTTCTTGTTCGGCCTCAAGTAAGATTCTGGCGATTAAATCGGTGTAATCCAAATTTTTTTTCAGTTGCTGGTAAAGAATTTTTGAGTTTTGGCTGATATGGGCAAAGCTAAGATATTGATTAATATAGCCAAAAATCATCCATAAAATAAGGATAGGGAAAACTGCAATTGCCACATAGAGCGACAAATCCAATAACCCGAGTTGGGCAAAACTGGCACCTCCTAGCTTATCATTGATGTACATTACAATATAAATCAGCCACGTTAAGGTGGAAAAAACTGCTGCAAAAAATGCAAATGCCAACACGAAAGCCCTCCGTTTCTGCAATAAAGTTTGTATTTATAGTATAAAATTGCATAAATATTTCAATTAAAATATTTACTTTTTGCCTAAAAAACGGCATATTGAGGCAATAAATCAACAATAATTAAAAATAATGGTCGAAATTTGAAAAAAAATGTGGTAATACTCCCACAGGACTAAAATTAAAGAAGAGAAAGCAATATGAGTAACAACAATACATTTGTGTTGGATTTTGAAAAAAACATTGTGGAAATTGAAGCCAAAATTGAAGGCTTAAAGCTCTTGGCTCAAGATGAAGATGTTGATATTGCCCAAGAAGTTTCCCGTCTGGAGCAAAAATTGGAAAAACAAGTCAGACAAACCTATGCCAATTTGACACCGTGGCAAAAACTGCAGGTGTCCCGTCATCCGCAACGCCCGCATTGCTTGGATTATGTCCATGCTTTGATTGAAGATTTCACGCCTCTATGCGGGGATCGTCTGTTTGGTGATGATGAAGCCATGATTGGCGGTATCGGACGCTTTAAGAATATTTCGGTTGTCGTTATCGGACAAGAAAAAGGCTCTGATTTGGAGACCCGTATGAAACACAACTTCGGTATGGCAAAACCGGAAGGCTACCGCAAAGCGCAACGCTTAATGGATATGGCCGATAAATTTAATATGCCGGTAATAGCGTTCGTTGATACCGATGGTGCTTTCCCCGGAATTGATGCTGAGGCCAGAGGTCAGGCAGAAGCCATTGCCTCTTCTATTGAAAAATGCTTGCAAATTCATGTTCCGATTGTTTCAATCGTTATCGGCATGGGTGGCTCCGGCGGTGCGATTGCTATTGCAACGGCGAACCGAATTTTGATGTTGGAACATTCTATTTATTCGGTAATTTCCCCGGAGGGTTGCGCCTCTATTTTGTGGCGTTCGGCAGATAAGGTTCAAGAAGCAACTGAGGCTTTGCGCTTGACTGCACAAGATTTGCGTCATTTTGGTGTTATTGATGAAATCATCAAAGAGCCGATTGGCGGCGCGCACCGCGACCCTAAAGCTACGATTGAAAAAGTTGGCGATTGCATTTTGAAACACCTGAAAGAGTTGCTTCCGATGAGCGGAGAAGATTTGAAGAAGCAACGCACTGCCAAATTCTTGGCAATGGGACGTAATCTCCCTGAAAATTAAGGCCTGAGATGAACACTCTTTTGATTGCGCTAAGCGTGGCGGTTATTTTGCTTTTGTTGAGTGTCTTGTATTTGACAATTCACAAAGGTTCAAACAAGGAACTATCTGTCTTGAGCGAAATGTTGTTTCGCTCTCAGGCAGAACTTGCCGGAAGAATAACACAGTTATCTGAAAACAATCAAAATGCGCAAAACAAAATTGCCGAAGCGATTAATGAGCAAAAAATCTCTGTCCTTAAAATTATGGATGAAAAATTGCTGGCGGTTACCAAGAGTGTGGGAGATGGGTTGCAGCAATCCACCACTAAAACGGCGGAAACACTGCATGACTTGCGCGAACGTCTGGCAAAAATAGATGTTGCGCAGCAAAAGATATCATCACTTTCGGAGCAAGTTGTCTCTTTGCAGGAAGTTTTATCTAATAAGCAAGCAAGAGGTGCTTTCGGTGAGATTCAGCTCAATGATTTGGTAACTTCGACTTTGCCGCCGTCGGCTTATGCTTTTCAGGTAGTGTTAAGCAATCAAAAGCGTGCCGATTGCGTGTTGAATTTACCTAATCCTCCGGGAATGATAGTTATCGATTCGAAATTTCCGCTAGAGAGCTATCAAGCCCTTCGCAATGCGCAAAACGACCGTGAAAAGGTAGAAGCGGAGCGTTTTTTCCGCGCATCGGTATTAAAGCACATCAAAGATATTGCAGAAAAGTATATTATCCCCGGCGAAACGGCAGAGTCGGCATTAATGTTTTTGCCCTCCGAGTCTATCTATGCTGAATTACATTCAAATTTTACGGATGTGATAGAGGTTTCTTATCGTTCAAAAGTATGGATTGTGTCGCCGACAACGCTAATGGCGACGCTTAATACGGTCAGAGCCGTATTGAAGGACGCCAGAATGCGTGAGATGGCCGGTGTTATTCAAAAAGAAGTCGGTTGTCTGGTGGAGGATATCACGCGTCTTGATGATAGGGTAGATAATTTGAGCAAACACTTTGAAATGGCGGCCAAAGACATTGGCGACATAAAGGTTTCTTCCGGCAAAATATCGCGTCGGGTAGATAAAATAGAAGATATTCAACTGGGTCAAGAAAAGGTTCCGACGGGAGTGGAACATTTAGCCAGTTGAGTAAAAGCTATTTAATGTGGGATAAGTTCCAATAAAATTTTTGTTTTTTAACAAATTGCGATATTGATTTATGGAACAAAAACGAATAACTTATCTGCAATAGAATTAATTAATAAATTATAGAAAAGAGGTATTATCGTGACTAGATCTGAATTAATAGAAAGAATTGCCAACAAAAATCCGCATTTAATGTTAAAGGATGTCGAAAGAATTGTAGCTGTAGTTTTTGATAAAATCATCAGCTCGTTGGCAGCCGGAGAAAGAGTGGAATTTCGCGGCTTCGGAGCTTTTTCGATTCGCAAGCGTTCACCGCGCGTTGCCAAAAATCCGCGCACCGGCGAGCAGGTCAAGGTTGAAGAACGTAATATTCCTCATTTCAAAACCGGAAAACAACTCCACGAGCTCTTAAATCCGAAAAAATAATTTTTGACAACAAGAAAGGGTCAAAACATGGGTTTCATAAAAATTCTGATAGGCTTGCCGCTGTTAATCATTATTCTGATATTTTCTTTTGTGAATAATGACTTGGCAACGTTTAACCTATGGCCCTTTTATTTCGAAGTAACGGTATCTTTGAGTGTGGCAATAGTGTTTTTCATATTGTTGGGCTTTATTTTGGGATTATTTTGGATGTGGTTGTCTTATGCGCCGGTGCGCAAAGCGCTTCGCCAACAAAAGAAACAAAATAAGAAGCTAAGCAAGGAGCAACAAAAATTGGCGGAAAAGGTTTCTGGTCTTCAATCGGATTTGGATACGATGAAAGCAGCCGAAGCCGCTCTTCCCAAACCAAGTTTTGGACAACGCTTAAAAAAACTTTTCTCCCGCGCTTCAAAAGAGAGCGAGAGCTCAGGTGCTAACTAACAGAAATGGTGAAAAATGAACTGGTTAACTGACTTTGTAAGACCGAAAATCAAAAAAGTAACCCCAAAAGAAATTGCAGATAACTTGTGGGTAAAATGTCCGGTATGCGGACAAATGCTCTTTTCTAAAGAAATGAAAAAGAGCTTATATGTTTGTACCTCTTGCGGACATCATCTTCGTTTATATGTTGATAAAAGATTGAAGATGCTTTTTGACGGTGAGTATAATGAAATTGCGTTGCCGACAACTAAAGAAGACCCTCTAAAGTTTAAGGATACCAAACGTTACACAGAACGTCTCAGAACTTATCGTAAAAACACCGGTAGCAATGACGCTATTCGTGTAGCTCAAGGTGATATTGGAGGTATTCCTTGCGTCGTAGCGGCAATGGACTTCTCTTTTATGGGAGGATCAATGGGAATGGCTGTTGGTGAAGGCATTGTCAAAGCTGCCGAAATTTCAGCTCGTAATAACTATCCATTGATTATTGTTGCCTCTTCAGGTGGTGCGCGTATGCAAGAAGGTATTTTATCTCTTATGCAAATGGCAAGAACGACGGCAGCCATTAATCAAGTCAAGGAAAAGGGCATACCTTATATCTCAGTTTTAACCGATCCGACCACCGGAGGTGTTTCAGCATCTTTTGCGATGTTGGGAGACGTTCACATTGCCGAAAAAGGCTGTATCATCGGTTTTGCCGGAGCCAGAGTTATCGAGCAAACAATTCGTGAAAAACTCCCTGAAGGTTTTCAAAGAGCTGAATATTTGCGCGAACACGGTATGGTTGATATTGTGGTTACACGCCATGAGTTAAAAAATGAACTGGTAAAAGTCATTAGTATTTTAACCCACAAAAAACCGGCACTAAACACCGCCTTGTTGGAAAATAAATAGCTTAAAACCCTGCTGAGTTAGGCAGGGTTTTTTGTGAGAGAAAAAATGGATATATCAGGTTTAAAATATGTAATATTTGATTGGGACAACACTTTGGCGGAAAGTCGCAGTACCTTAGTTTTGGTTGTAAATCAGGTATTGAAGGAATACGGTCTTCCCGATTGGGAGCAAGTCAAGAGCCTCAGAGATCCGAATTTATCATTTCGAGATAATTTCCCGCGAATTTTTGGAGAAGATAAAGCACTCCAAGCCTATGAACGCTATGCCGCAATTTATCCTTCCGTTGTCGCTTCTCAAATTAAAACATTTCCCTATGTTCATGAGGTACTAAACTATTTTAAGGCTCAAGGCATACCGATTCTCATAATGAGCAATAAAGACCGAAGGTTGTTGGAATTAGAGCTTCCGATGCTGTTTGATAAGGCGTTATTTAGCCGAATAGTTTGCGGCCATGAAGCGCCTCGCGATAAGCCCGCGCCAGACCAAATTTACTATACATTGCAAGGTCTCCTAAAGCCTGAAGAAATAACGCCCCAAAGTGTGTGGATGATAGGCGATAGCCCGATAGACAGTACAGCGGCAAAATTGGCCAATGCCAAAGCCATAAGAATAGGGCGTCCGATATGGGGAGATGACGAAAATCAAGATAAAAGAATAGAATATTTTGATGATTTTGCAAGTTTCTACCAAGCAATGAAAAAGGATAAGTCTTGAAAAATTTTTTTGAAAGGGATAAGCTGTAAGTATAAGCAAGAAAGGAATAAATATGCCGGAACGCACACCTTTAGGAGCGTATTACAAAGATGGCAAAACAATCTTTCGAGTACGCTCAGAACACGCTGAAAAAATAGAGTTATGCCTATTTTCTCCTGATGAAAAAGAAGAATACCGAATAGCTTTGAACAGGGGAGAAGATAATATCTGGTCAGTAGAGCTGGAAGGAGTAAAACCGGGTCAAAAATATGGATACCGCGCGCATGGAGAATATAATCCCTCGCGCGGTTTGTTTTTTAATCCTTACAAATTGGCAGTTGACCCATACGGATTTGAAGTTAGCCAAACAATGCTTCATTGGACATCACCTCTTTTAGATATAGAAAATTATCAAGACAGCGCGCCGATAATGCCTAAATCTGTAGTTGTTGATATAAATAAAATACTAAGTTCCGAAAAATATCCCTATTTGCATCGCAAGCCACATTTTTCTGCGGGGCAAAATATTATTTATGAAACCCATATCAAAAATTTCTCAAAATTAAATCATCACTTAGCTGAAGAAAAGCGAGGCAAATTAAGTGGATTGGCAGATAAATGGAGCATTGAGTATTTTCAAAAAGTCGGAGTGAATAATATTGAACTGATGCCGATAAATCCGACTTGTTGTGGCAAGCAAGTTCCCGAAAAAGAGGGTCGAACGGATAGTTGGGGCTATAATCCTTATTGTTTTTTTGCTATAGATCCACGATATGGAAATTGGGAAGATTTTGCCAATATGGTAAATGAGCTGCATAAAGCAGGCATAAAAGTTACTGTTGATGCTGTTTTTAACCACACGGGGGAACATGCCGCGATTGGCCCAAGAAATCAATCCCTGTCATTTAAGTTGTTAGACAGTCCGAATTATTATCGTCCCGACGGGGATAATCATGACCGTTTTTTGAATACAACCGGTTGTGATAATAATTTTAATTTAGATTCAAAAGCCGGACAAGAGATGTTGCATAACTATCTTTTGTTGATGCATTCATTAGGTGTTGACGGCATACGTTGGGACTTAGGCGGAGATAATGCTCTCGATAATTATGGGCGTTTTCAAGAAAACGGCGCATTTATTCAGGAACTACTCTTTGCTCAAGAGCACTTAAAAATGGAAATGTATGTTGAGCCGTGGAGTGCCATGGCCGGAAACTTTAGCGGTCGCTTTGCCGCACTAGTTCCGGGAGCAAAAGAGTGGAGTGATAATCGCCGTAATTTTGTCGGAGAATTTTTCAGCAGTCGCAGCGGATTAATCGGAGAATTCGGCAATCAGGTAGCCGGCTCGTCAAATACAGATCCTCATACCAATACTAGTGCAGTCATTGGCACTGGGCGTAGCCACGATGGCTTTAGCCTATTGGGAGCATATCAATACCCCAAAAACACCTATCCCAATGGAGAGGAGGGACGAGACGGCAGTCCTGATATCTACCAAAAATCCACGAATGAAGAAGAACTTTATCGCCGCGCAATGAGTGATATTGCATTTAATATTTTAAGCAAAGGAATTCCTCTAATGCGCAACGGAGATGAAAGAGGTTATTCCGATGCCAATAACAATCCTTACTGTATTGATGATTCGAGCGTATGGCTTAATTGGGAAAAATTATCCGGACGCAACCGCAAACTGTTTACGATGATATGTCGGTTGAATGCTTTTAGAAAAAAGCACCCGATATTTACGGATTTATCATTATTTGATGGTCAAAAGGTAGCCGCAAACGGAGCAAAAGATATTACTTGGCTCAGACCGGACGGACAAGAAATGGAAGCTCAAGATTGGAGATGCGGATACGCCAAAACGGGAGCTTATATGCTCAATGGCAGCAACAATAAAGGCATTTCTAAAGATGATGATTTTTTAATTCTTGTATCGGGCGATAACTATCACACAGTTGATTACAAACTTCCCAAACCGCCGCATGGAGGCGATTGGCAATTGGTTTTGGATACCTCAAAAGAAGCCTTTAATGATACGCTTGAGGTATGCAAATCGGGAGAAACTTACGCTCTAAAACCCTATTCTTATGTGATATTAACACACAAAAACGGCAAAGAGCGATTAAATATGCGTCAAGTTTCACTCTTAAAGTCAAGAATAACAGAGAGAAGAGGCTGAAATTAGCAAAAAATTAAATTACTTTCATTATGCTGATAAAAACGCACCTCAAAGGAATTGGCTAATGAAAGATAATTCGGATATTGATTACAAAAAGATAATGCATTATATCATTATAGCCCTGTTGGCATTAGCATTAATCATACTAAATTATTGCAGTTTAAAAAAGCAGGTTTCGTCCAATCCGAGTCTTATCACCGATTACAAACCCAAGGAGGATGAATTGGCCATATATCGGACGCCGGCGGTTGCGGGATTATTTTATGCCGGAGACAAAGCAAAACTAGATAGTGAAGTAGAGCATTATTTATCTTCGATGCATGCAGGTTCAGAGTTTCAACCGAGAATATTAATTGTTCCGCACGCAGGTTACATTTATTCTGCCGTTACGGCGGGAAAAGCCTATGCCAAACTTCAAAAATACGCCAATAAAATAAAAACGGTAATATTGCTAGGACCGTCTCATCGAGTAGCATTGAGAGGAGTAGGCTTATCATCGGCGGATTATTTTACCACGCCTTTAGGAAAAATAGCGTTAAACAAAGAAATCATTTCACAGCTAGCACTCAATCCTCAGTTTAAGGTTAATAATCAGGCGCATAAAGAGGAGCACAGTCTGGAGGTACAACTACCGTTTTTGCAAAAGGTATTAAAAAATTTTCAAATTGTGCCATTAGTTTATGGAGATGTATCCCCGCAAATTTTAGCGGATGCCGTTTCGCCCTTGTTGGAGCAACCGGAAACGATATTGGTTGTATCGGCAGATTTGTCGCATTACCATGATTATGAAACGGCTCAAAAGTTAGATTTGCACACGGCAAAATTGGTGGAGCAAAACAAACCTGAGCTTGAAAACCACATGTCCTGCGGTGCAACCGGCATAAATGCGGCATTACTTCTGGCAAAAGCCAAAGCCTTTCGTCCGACAACAATAGATTTAATTAATTCGGGTGATACCTCTGGCGATAAAGAGCGCGTTGTTGGCTATGGAGCTTGGAGTTTTGAAGCAGCACCCGAAGCCAAAGAAAATTTATCCCAACTTGAGCAAGAAACACAAAACTTGCATCAATTTGCCCAAGACCACGGACAAGAATTAATGCAAATTGTTGCTCGCTCACTACAAAAAGCGGTAAAAGAACATAAATCCTATTCGCCATCTCGCCAAGATTACACTGATGAATTATTTAATAAAGGGGCTTCATTTGTAACCTTAAAAGAAAACAATGAACTTCGCGGATGCATTGGAACGGTTATCCCGCATGAGGCTATCGCGCAAGATGTAGCGGATAATACATATCGCGCAGCCATGGAGGACAGCCGCTTTTCACCACTCACCCAAGAAGAGTTAAAGAATTTAAGTTTTTCGATATCCTTACTGACGAGGTTTGAGCCCATAACTTACACAGACGCGGAAGATTTGCTTTCACAAATTCAAGCAAATATAGACGGTATAATTATTCGCGACGGCGACAGACAAGGATTGTTTTTGCCCTCTGTATGGCAGGAATTGCCAAATAAAGAAGAATTTATGAAACAATTAAAAATCAAAGCAGGAATCAATCCGAGCTATTGGTCAGAAAATTTAAAAGTATATCGTTTTAGAACAGTGGAGATAAAGAGCAATGAAAATTAACGGATACGAAATCGCCTTAAGCGAAAACGAGTTAGATGAAATTATCAATCACAGAATGCGTACCATAGAGTTGGTATCAAAAGATTTTGAAGGTTATAAGAACTTAACCGAAGGCAACAAGAAAGCTCTTGAACACTTGGTTGCCGCCGCCAAAATTTTAGATGATGTTGCTTTTATCCAAGACCACGAAAAAAATATGGAGATGAAACAAGCACTTCATGAGGCGGCTAAAGAGAGTGCTTATGCCGCCAAAGCCCTAAAGTTGTTTACATCTTTTCACGGAGTTGAAGGGCATAACGGTATAGATTTGGAACCAATCGAAATCTTTAAAGGTATAAAAGGTGCCAAAGGTCGCAATTTTTATCCCTCAGATTTGAGTGTTGAAGAGTTTCATCAAATTCTGAGCAGGATGATAGCAGCCGGAAAAATCGAAGAAGTTAAAAAGATTTTGAGTGTTCGCACCATGGTTCGCCGTGATAAAGATATCTTAAAAGCGATAGACTATACGGAATTTTTTAAAGATGAGTTTTCCAAAGCCGCTAATGAATTAGAAGTTGCCGCCCACTATACCACGGATGAAGAATTTAAGGATTATCTGGGCTGGCAGGCTCAAGCCTTGCTGCAAAATAATGAAGATATGGATATGTTGGCAGACAAACATTGGGCTATTTTGCAAAACAACAATCAACTGGAGTTTACCTTAGGTCGTGAAAGCTATGATGATGAGTTAACCCCGACGGTTTATGATAATCCCCAATTAATGGAATTGCTCAATGCGCACCACATCGAGGTTAATTCTAAAGATATGCTGGGCGTCCGCGTCGGTATTATAAACAAACAAGGCACGGATTTAATCTTAAAGTTCAAAGAACACATGCCTGAACTGGCCAAATTAATGCCTTATGCGGATAAATATCATCAATCAGTTTCGGGCAGTGGCGAATTAAAACAAACCATGGTTGATGTTGACTTGGTTGCTTTGACCGGAGATTATGCTCAGTGCCGCGGCGCAATTACCACGGCGCAAAATCTGCCCAATAATGATAAATTAGCCATAAAAACCGGAGGAGGTCGCAGAAATGCCTATCACCGCCAAGTCAGAAAGAGTGGGGATAAGGAAAGAAACAAAAAACTTTTAGAGCGTTTGGTCTCGCCGGAATTGCACAAATATTTTGATTTGGAAGCCGACCATCTCTTTGTTATAGGTCATGAGAACGGACACTCATTAGGACCCGATAATGAATATCAAAGAGCTTTAGGCTTGTATAGAAGCACGGTTGAAGAAGAAAAAGCCGATGTTGTTTCAATCGCCTTTATGCCGGAATATGTCAAAGCCGGAGTAATTGATGAAGAAACACTAAAGAAAATCTATACGACTTGGGTGGTCTATCGCCTATTTTTGAAAGCGCAACCATTGGAGGCGCACCGTGTCGGTGAGTTAATTCACTTTAATTTCTTGCATGACAATAAAGCCTTCTGGTTTGATGAAGAACACAAATTGCATATTGATTTTGATAAGTTTCATGACGTTGTTTACCAAATGTTGCAGGAGACGATAGAGGTTCAGTTATCCAAATCATCCGCCAAAGCCAAAGAGTTTATAGATAAATACACCACTTGGGGTAAAACATCTCAGTATATTGCACAAGTTCAAAAAGAATTGGGTGTAAAAAACTATATTTGGATAGAAGGACATTTTTAAGCGATGTATTACAGCTTTTTTGAAATTTTCTCGATAGGGGTCGGTCCATCGAGTTCGCACACGGTTGGCCCGATGCGAGCCGCCAAACGCTGGCTTGATAATTTACGAAGCAACAATTTATTTGATAAGGTAGCCAAGGTAGATGTTACTTTGTATGGTTCGTTAGCCTTAACCGGATATGGACATGGAACCATCAAGGCGATTGTTTATGGTTTAATGGGATTAGAGGCCGAGGAAATAAATCCGGAAATTCCGTATGTAAATGCGGTAAGCCAAGATAAGATTTTGCATCTGGGACAAGAACGAGCCATTCCGTTTGAATTGGATGAAAATGTCGAATTTGCTAAAGACATTTTTTTACCGGAACATTCCAACGGGATGAGGTTTAAGGCGTATGATGAGGCAGGTAATGTTTTGCTTAATGAGGTTTATTTTTCGGTAGGGGGCGGCACGGTTGCACGCCAAGATGAAATGGCCACACGGAGCGAAAGAGAACCCTATAAAGTTCCTTATGACTTTGAAAGCTGTAAGGAACTTATGGATATATGTGAGAAAGAACAGTTGAGAATTGCTGACATTGTTTGGAAAAATGAATGTTCAATCCGTTCAGCAAGGAAAGTAGAAGAGGAAATTGCAAAAATCAATCGCGTCATGCAAAAATCCGTAGAAAGAGGAATGAAAGCCAAGGGAATTTTACCGGGAGGACTAAATCTTGAACGCCGTGCGCCAAAACTGTACAAGCGTTTGGAAGAGAAGTTTATCAACAATGATTATGACCCGCTGGAGATGATAGATTGGATAAATCTGTGGGGTTTTGCAGTAGCAGAAGAGAATGCCTCAGGTGGGCAAATTGTTACGGCACCGACTATGGGTTCAGCAGGCATAATTCCTGCAGTTATGCGTTACTATGAGAAATTTGCTTACGTTAAATCACCTTACGATATTGATGAAGGGATTAAAATATTTTTACTGACGGCTTCGGCGATTTGCAGTTTATATCGAACGAATGCCTCAATTTCGGGAGCCGAAGTCGGCTGTCAAGGAGAGGTAGGAGTAGCATGCTCAATGGCGGCGGCGGGTTTGGTAGCGGCAATGGGAGGAAGCAATAAACAGATAGAAAATGCCGCCGAAATTGCAATGGAACACAATCTTGGTTTAACCTGTGATCCGCTCAATGGCTTAGTTCAAGTTCCTTGCATTGAAAGAAATGCGATGGGAGCCATCAAGGCTGTAAATGCGGCGCGTTTGGCATTAAGAGGAAGCGGTCAGCATGTAGTATCGCTTGATAGTGTGATAAAAACCATGTTTGATACCGGAAAAGATATGCATAATAAATATAAGGAAACCTCCCTAGGCGGTTTAGCGGTTAATGTTACCAACTGTTAAAAAATCACTTGCCAGAAACTAAAAAATGCCCCACTATAAACACAATTAAACAATAGAGAGGCTTTTGATGTATAAAAAATTAATAGCCGGTGAATTTGGCTTAAAAGAGACATTCTGGAAATATGGTGTTTTGGGAACACTGGTCGTATTACTGATTGTTAAAATTTTTGGCGCTTTATTAGCACCTCGTTTAGCGGGAGTTAGCATATATGCTTATTACACGACATATTTTAATCCCCTGACCATGGATAGAGCCATTTTAGTTTATACAGTTTGTTATTTGACGAGTTTATTTATTTTGCTGGGTTATAATGTATCTATGATATTAGCGGTATGGCGGAGTGCCAATGCCTATGAGCGGAGCCCGTGGTTAGGGAGAATAGCCAAGGGTTTAATGCTGTTATTGGTTTATATTTGTCTTAAATCAGTATTTTAGGGGGTAATATGAAAAAGTTAGTTTTGATTTGTGGAATATTACTTCTTATGGGCTGCGTAAAAGCAGGAGAATTCACGCCGGAGCGTCATCGCCTGCATGATATGAACCGCACCGAAACCTGCGCTCAAGATTCCCGCAAATGTATTCCTGACACGAATATTCCTTGGTAAAAGGTAAAGAAAAGCCTCCGATTTAAGGAGGCAAATTTTTAATCAATATTAACGACAATACCTTTATAAGTTAAAAACTCAGGGGTCTTGCCATTAAAACTGTTATGCTTTTTTATTAATTCCAGCGCATCTTTATCAACCACAGGCTGACGAGAAGATACTTTAGCAGTTCGAGCCTTAGGGGTTGAAGTTTCGCTGGACTTTGCGCTGATTTCAGCTTCAGCTTCTTTAGTTTTATCAATTTTAATTTCTTCGGGTGCTTTTAAGATTTTATCCAAAATACCTTGAGTTTCTTTGGAGCGGCGATTGGTATAAACAATATTTTGTTTGTCTGCCGGCAAAATCTCTAAAATTTTTTCAAGGTTAGGCAGTTGTTTTTTCTTCTTGATAAGGTTAATATCATCAACCACCAAGATATTGGTTTTACCCAAATCAAGTTTATCTTCATCTGCCAATTCCAGAAGCAAATCTGGAGAGCCGATAATCACATTAGCTTCTTTGTTAATATCCTCACCTTTTTCTTTAAGCGTCGTTTCATTGATTTCGTGATATTTGTAAAAAATCGCCATTCTATCAGAAACCACGACAGATTGTTCTGAATCGGGAGTAATAATTAAGATATACTTTTGCTCATTGTTATTTTGAGAGATGATATCCAAGAGCGGAAAAACATAAGAAGTTGTTTTTCCACAACCCGCCGGAGCAATTGTAAACACATCTTTTCCTTGTAAAATAGAAGGGATGACATCACATTGAACGGTGGTTGGTTCTTTAATACCAAATTCATCAATCGCTTTAATTGTTTTATCAGAAAGCCCTAAATCTTTAAAATTCATGTTACGTCTTCTTAATTTTTTTGTGGTTAAATTTAATTTACTGAAGTATTATGTATTTTATAAAGATAGTCAACCCTAATATGAAAGACATAACCCATGTTAATGAATAAAGACGATTCTATATTACTGATAATTGACGTTCAGGAAAATTTAGCACCGGCGCAAGAGAGTCCGCGCGAGGTTATAAATGGCTGTGCTTCATTGCTGAATGTTGCCGAAAAATTAAATATTCCGTATTTGATAGCGGAACAAGATAGAGCGACATTTGGACCGACGATGATAGATTTACGCAATGTTTTGGGTGAAAATGCGCGTTATTTTGAAAAAGATACATTGTCTTGTTATAAAAATGATGCTATTCGCGAGGCGATAACGTCTTCGGGTAAAAAGCAATTGATTATTGCCGGACTTGAAACACATCTTTGCGTTTTGCAAACCGCGATAGACTTTGCCGAAAATGGTTTTCAGGTTTTTGTAGTGGGAGACAGTTGTTCTTCTCGTAACGGAACGCAAAGTATTATGGGAGTGCAACGTTTATTAAGAAACGGGGTAGATGTTGTTACTCGAGAAATGGTAATGTTTGAGTGGATGGATAAATCAGGAAGTGATTTGTTCAATGAGTTATGGGAGCGTCGTCCATAAGTAAAAAACTCCGGTCTTTAACCGGAGTTTTTTATTAAATGCGTCCGTATGAATCCTCATAGCGGATGATGTCGTTTTCATCCAAGTTTTCGCCGGTTTGCACTTCAATAAATTCCATTATTTCAGAAGTATCATTGTGGATTCTGTGCTTTGTTTTTTCAGGAATATAAATTGCATCATTTTGTTTTTTGATGAGCTTATTTTTCCCCAAAGTAACAACGGCTTGTCCCTTAATGATAATCCAATGTTCGGCTCTAAAATTATGAGATTGAAGAGAGAGCATGCAACTAGGATTTACGGTAATTTTTTTGACACAATAGCCTGAGCCTGCGTCTAAGACTTCCCACTTTCCCCAAGGTCTGGTGTCAAAGTCGCCTTTTTTATAAGTATTAGTCATAAATTTTCTCGATTTAACAAAAAGAATAAGATTATTCTTGATGAAAAAATATAGATATTATATAAAAAAATCAAGTTGAAATTTCTAATGGAAAGAGACATGCAATCACCGGCAATAAATCAGGCAATGGATATATTGAAGTATCTAAGGGATGTAACCGAAAGCCAAGATAGTGTTTCGGATAAATTATCCAAGATAATCCGCATTATAGCAGAAAATACGGGTTCAGATGCAGCTTCAATTTATATTGCGGTTGATGATAATTATCTGGAGCTTTTTGCTTCTTATGGACTAAATCCAAATGCTGAACACCGATTGACCATTCGCAATGGTGATGGCTTGATTGGAGAGGTCGGAAAGACAGCCCGTTCACTAGCCGCATCTGATGCCGTAAAACACCCGAAATTTTCTTATAAAGCCGTATTGGGAGAAGAAGCGTATCATGCGTTTTTAGGAGTTCCGCTGATACGGTGGAATAGGTCTATAGGTGTTTTGGTTGTTCAAAAGAAAGATGTTCACGAATATTCCCGAACAGAGATAGAAATTCTTGAAACCATCGCGATGGTTTTGGCAGAAGTTGTAGCTTCAGATGAAATGACCGCCTATAAAAAGGAGCTGATTAAAGAGCGAGGATTAACACTAAAAGATAAGATTAAAGGCGTAAGCCTAAGTAAGGGCTATGGTCTGGGACAAGCCATTATTCATCGTCGCCGCCAAGCTGTCAGTAAGATTTTTGCCGAAGACAAAGAAAAAGAACTCAAACGCTTAGAGACCGCTCATAAGCAAATGAATCAGGATTTGGATGAAAAGCTCAATTCCACCAAAATCGGTATAGGAGAGCATGCCGATATATTAGATGCCTATAAGATGTTTGCCAAAGACAAAGGTTGGTATAAAAAAATTGCCGATAATGTTAATTCAGGCCTAACGGCGGAAGCGGCGGTTGAGCGCGCCTATGAGGATATGTGGAACCGCTTATCGGCCACTTCGGACCAATACTTAAAAGAGCGACTTCATGACCTGCGCGATGTTGCCGACCGCCTGCAAACCTATCTGAGCGGTGAATTTGGAATAGCGGCAGAGGTCATGAACAGTACGGATATAATAGTAGTGGCACAGACCATGGGACCGGCTGATTTAATGGACTATGATTATACCAAAATCCGCGGGCTTGTAATAGAAGACGGTACTCCGACCATGCACGTTGCCATCGTCGCCAAAGCACTAAATATTCCGGTAGTCGCCAAAATTAAGGGTTTGTTTAATGATATTAAAACCGGCGATTCTTTAGCGGTAGATGGTAATGAAGGCTATATTTATATAAATCCTTCGGTTGCCATACAAGAGAAGTTCAAAAACAAAATTGCCGAAAAAGAAAAGTTACAGGCAAGGCTTGCAGAGCTGAAAAAACTCCCTTCCAAAACCTTAGACGGCGTGAGAATAGGACACTACGTCAACATAGGTCTGGCATTTGATTTAGACTATATAGAAGCCACCAATTGTGATGGAGTAGGCTTGTATCGAACGGAAATTCCGTTTATGGCGTCGGATGTAATGCCCGATGTTGAGCGTCAAATAGGTTATTATAAAGAATTAATGGATAGAGCTGATGGTAAAAAGGTGATTTTTAGGAGCTTAGATGTCGGTTCTGATAAATTATTGCCTTATTGGAGTGCGATGGGAGAAGAAAATCCGGCCATAGGTTGGCGTTCGATTCGCATTACCTTGGATAGGCGAGCAATTTTGCGCAAGCAAATGCGAGCTTTTTTGCGAGCTGCGGCAGGAAGAGAACTTAACGTTATGTTTCCGATGATATCTGATATTTCGGAATTTGAAGATGCCAAAGAAACCTTGATGATAGAGTTGGAGAAAGAGAAGAAAAAAGACTCCCCCATACCCTCAAAAGTCAATGTCGGACTAATGATTGAAGTTCCCTCAATAGTTTTTCAGTTGGAAGATGTTTTAAAGCAAGCAGATTTTATTTCCATTGGAACCAACGACTTAGCGCAGTTTACATTTGCTTGCGATAGAGGCAATCCTCGGTTGACTGAGCGTTATGACGTTTTATCTTCGCCATTTTTGAAATTGTTGGAAGATATAGTAACCAAGGCCAATCAAGCCAAAGTATATTGTTCGGTATGTGGCGAGATGGCGAGCAATCCGATTGAAGCGATGGCATTAATCGGGTTGGGATTTAGAAATTTATCAAGTTCGGGAGCATCATTTGGTCGGGTAAAATCGATGATACGTTCTATAAACGTAGCGGAAGTTGAGGATTATGTAAAAAGTCTATTGAAATCTCAAAAAAGGACTTTACGTCCGCAATTAATGGCTTATGCTTATGACCATGGAATAGAAATCTATTAAAGATTCGCAAATAAAAATATATCAAGAGGATAGAACCGTGAAAAAAGGAACTAAAGAGGAAATTAAAGCAGAAACTTCTGAGGAAAGAATAGCTCCGGCAGAAGAGGCAATCTCATCTGAGGGAAAAGTCGGCGGTATGCTTCATGATGCCCGCGTCAAAAAAGGCTATAAGTTGGAAGATGTTTCTAAAGAGCTTTACATTCGTAAGTCTTTTTTGGAGGCGATAGAAAGCAGTAATTATGAAGAGATTCCCGAACCACCTTATGGAATAGGTTTTATCCGCTCTTATGCTGAATTTTTAGGTCTTAATTCTGCACGAATTGTCCAGCTCTTCAAAGAAGAAACAGATGCTAAAAATCAGAAAGAAGACGTTTACGTTTTAGAGCCGCAAGCCGAAGCCACCATGCCGAATAAAAAATATTTGGGTATAAGTGTTTTGGCGGTTGTTTTGCTTTATGTTGCATGGCTTGGGTATAATAAAGCACAATTTGAAGAAGTCCCCGCTAGTGCCGGCGAGGATATTATTGCCGAAGTAACTATTCCGCAAGCAAATGACAATTTCCCGCTAAAGGTCGAGGAATTTGCAACGGTTGAAACAGTAGCCTCTGAAAAGGCAAAAGAGCCTCTTCCGGTGATAGATACGACCACTGCACCGGTTGAAGAAACCCCACAAGTAACGGTTAGTGAAGAAAACTTTGTTGAAGTACCGAAAACCGAAGAAGGAAAAGAAAATGTGGTTGCCGAAGAGCCCAAAGTAGAAACTAAGCTATCTAAGGAAGAGGATAAAGGACAAGAAATCTCAGAAGAAAAGGCCGAAAAGAAAGTCAGCGCCAAGAAAGGTTCTCGCGTAACTATCAAAGTGAATAAAGAAACTTGGGTCGAAGTAAAAGACAATAAAAAATTATGGTTAAGCAAAGTCTTGCAAGCAGGAGACAGCTACCAAGTTCCAGCAGGAGAAGGCACGATTCTTTCGGTTGGTCGTTTTGATGCGGTCGATGTTGAGATTGATGGTAAAGTTGTGCCCGGAATCTTTACTTCCAACAAGAAGACAGGTATTGCATTAGATAAATATTTATCCGCAAACCATTAAAAACAGAATATTTAAAGAAAATAGCAGGTTAAGGCTTGCTATTTTCTTTTTGTTTTATAAACTATAAAAAATTTTTAGGCTCTGATAAGGAGAAAAGAAAATGGAAAAAATCATACGTCGTAAGTCGCGTCAAATAATGGTTGGAAAGGTTGCCGTCGGAGGCGATGCTCCAATCAGCGTTCAGTCGATGACCAATACTTTGACCTCAGATGTCAATGCCACAATAGAACAAATTCGTCGTCAAGAATTGGTCGGGTGCGATATTACGCGTTGTTCTTGTCCGGATGAAGATTCGGCAAAAGCCTTAAAGGAGATTACCCGGGCCGTAAATATTCCGGTGGTAGCGGATATTCATTTTGATTATAGATTGGGAGTGTTAGCGGCAAATAACGGAGCCGCTTGTCTGCGTATTAACCCCGGCAATATCGGTGGTGCCGATAGGGTAAAAGAGGTTGTCAAAGCAGCCAAAGCCAATGGGTGCTCGATTCGCATTGGTGTAAACGGAGGCTCGCTTGATAAACGCTTGCTCGAAAAATATGGAGAGCCAACCGCTGATGCGATGGTTGAAAGCGCATTAGAACAAGCCAAAATGCTGGAAGATAATGACTTTAGAGAGTTTAAGATTAGCGTGAAATCATCAAATACCTTAATGATGATAGAAGCCTATAAAAAATTAGCCGCCGCTTGTGATTATCCGTTGCATCTAGGCGTTACCGAAGCCGGAGGTTTACGCGCCGGAACGGTTAGGTCTGCAATCGGTATCGGTAGTTTGCTAATGGCGGGAATAGGGGATACGTTAAGGGTATCTTTAACGGCAGATGTTGAAGAGGAAGTCAAAGCCGGCTATGAGATATTAAAAGCGCTTGATTTGCGACATCGGGGCGTCAGAATAATTTCTTGCCCGACTTGCGCCCGCCGCGGATATAATGTTCAAAAAACGGTTGAAGAGCTGGAAGCACGGCTTTCTCATGTTACCAAGCCGCTCACCTTAGCCGTAATGGGCTGTGTTGTAAATGGTCCCGGAGAATCCGCCCATTCTGATTTTGGTGTTTGCGGAGGCAAAGGCGGAGAAAATATGATATTTGTGGCGGGCAAACCGGCATATAAAGTAAAGAGTGAGAATATAGTTGACGAGTTGGTTCGTCTGGTAGAAGAAAAGGTTGGATAAATGTCTAAAATACAAAACGTACGCGGAACTTATGATTTATACGGCGAAGCTAAAAGAAAAGCCAAAAAAGTAATCGCCACCGGTAGTGAAGTTGTTGAAAAATATGGCTTTGAAGAAATAGAAACCCCTATTTTTGAGTTCACGGAAGTCTTTTCCCGCAATTTGGGCGACACCTCTGATATTGTTACCAAAGAAATGTATTGTTTCCAAGACCGCGGTGGCGAGAGCCTAACCTTGCGTCCAGAAGGCACGGCCGGCGTTGTTCGTTCATTTATTTCGGAAGGAATGCAGCAAAATCTGCCGGTTAAATTATATTATGCCGGTCCGATGTTTCGTTATGAGCGTCCGCAAAAAGGTCGTCAACGCCAGTTCACGCAATTTGGTGTAGAGCTTTTGGGAGTTGAAACCCCGCAAGCGGATATTGAAGTTATTTCCATGGCCTATGAATTTGTTGAAAAATTAGGCCTGATGGGTACGGTAACGGTAGAGATAAATTCGCTTGGCGACCAAGAAAGCCGCGATGCTTATCGCACCAAATTGGTAGCTTACTTAAAAGAGCACTATGACGAGCTCTCTGAAGATAGCAAAACCAGATTAGAGAAAAATCCTCTACGCGTTTTGGATTCTAAAGAGGAGTGCGATAAAAAAGTAATTGAAAATGCGCCTTTGTATAAAGACAGCCTCAACGAAGCCTCAACCGTATTTTTTACTCAGGTCTTGACGGGATTGGATAAATTAGGTATTAAATACCGCGTAAACAACCGCCTTGTCCGTGGTTTGGACTATTATTCACACACGGTTTTTGAGCTTGTAACCGATAAATTAGGCGCTCAAGGCACGGTTTTGGCTGGTGGTCGCTATGATGGCTTGGTTGAACAAATGGGCGGTGGCAAAGTTTCCGGAATAGGCTGGGCTTGCGGTGTTGAACGCTTAAGCATGTTGCTCGATGCCGATGTTTCACTTCCGCGCCCGATAGCTCTCATTCCAGTAACCGAAGATGTCAATCTGTCCGCCTTAGAAATTGCTTATCGCTTAAGAAAAGCAGGCTTCAGAGTTGAGCAAAGCTATGGCGGTAATATGAAAAAACGCTTGATGAAAGCCAATAAAGTTAATGCCTCTCATGCGGTAATTGTCGGTCCCGACGAGTTGAGCGAAGGTAAAGTAACAATCAAAAATTTGGACAGCGGTGAACAAAAAACCGTTGACCTCAACACGATAGAAAAGGAAATAAATTAATGGCCTCTTTTGCGGAAAAATTGGCAAATGTGGTAAGCCGCCACGAAGAAATTTCGGCATTATTGTCTTCTCCGAACGTAAGTGCGGATGACTTGGTACGTATGAATAAAGAACTTGCCGCGCTGACACCGGTTGTGGATGCTATTCAAGAATATAACCGCACTGAGCAAAATATGAACGACGATAAGGCAATGATGGAAGATAGCTCTCTTGATAAAGAAATGAGAGAAATGGCAGAGGCTGAGTATTATGAACTCAAAGAAAAATTGCCTGAATTAGAAAAACATATTAAGATATTGCTTCTTCCCAAAGATGCCGAAGACGAGAAAAACGCTATTCTTGAAATCCGTGCTGGTACGGGTGGTGATGAAGCCGCTTTGTTTGGTGCGGTTTTATTTGAGATGTATCAACGCTATTCAGCTTTGCAGGGCTGGAAGTTTGAAACCATAGACGTCGATGAAAACGAGCTGGGCGGTTATAAGCAAGCCACGGCTAAAATCACTGGAAAAGACGTGTTTGCCAAACTAAAGTTTGAATCCGGCGCACACCGTGTTCAGCGCGTTCCGGTTACGGAATCTCAAGGTCGTGTTCATACTTCAGCCGCCACGGTTGCTGTTTTGCCGGAGATTGAAGAAGTTGATATGTACATTAATCCGGCAGATTTGAAAATAGATGTTTACCGTGCATCGGGGGCCGGCGGACAACACGTTAACCGTACGGAATCAGCCGTCCGTATTACGCACATTCCGACCGGTGTGGTTGTTCAATGCCAAGATGACCGTTCTCAATATAAAAATAAAGAAAAGGCCATGAACCACTTGCGTGCCAAATTATATGACTTGCAAAAGTCGAGCATTGATAAAGAATATTCGGAACGTCGTAAACTTCAGGTTGGTTCAGGCGACCGTTCGGAACGCATTCGCACCTATAACTATCCGCAAGGGCGTGTAACCGACCACCGTATCAATTTAACGCTCTATAAGTTGGACGAGGTAGTTTCAGGAGATGCCTTGGGTGAAATCATCGACGCACTCGTCGCCGAAGACCAAGCCGAGCGCCTCTCCGAATTAGATTAAGAAAAAACTCCTCTTTACGAGGAGTTTTTTCTTAATCACGTCCCATATTAGAAGGAGCGCTTTTTGAAGGGGCTTGATATTTAGGGGTAACTGAACGAGTTAAAGCTTTAAGCTGAGAATAAAGACTTTGCATTTGTTTCGGAGTTACGTTCATCTTTTCAAAATCTTTATCAATGTTTCTTACAATGTAATTCATTCCACCCTGAACGACATTATTGTCAGCACCTTCGCCTTCACACCCGTTTTTTTCTAAAAAATCACGCAACATTTCCTTTTGCGTCTCAAAAGATACTTGAGGAATGGTTCCTTTCAAGTTTTCATTTCTAAACTCATTATAGGCATTTTTCCAAACATCTTCCCCCAAACGGTCAGGATTATTTGTTCTGGAGGCTATCCACTCATCTTGAGACATTCTGTTCATTTTAATTCTCCTTTATTTTCGACAAGAATAAGTTAACATCTACGTTTGATTATAGTATAAATTATGTAAAAAGACAATAATTTTTTGTCAGAGGAATTCAAACCTTTATTAGAGGTAAGAGAAACTGTATATGAGTCATATTTTTTGATTGAGAAGGAGAAGAAAAGCCTTTATGATAAGGCTCAATTAAGGGGAATTTGATGTCTGAACCAAAATTTGTACATTTGCGTGTTCATACCGCCTATTCGTTATCGGAAGGTGCAATGCAGGTTCCGGCTCTGATTCACAAATGTCATGACCAAGGAATAGCCGCGATTGCCGTAACCGACACGGCGAATATGTTTGGTGGCAAAGCCTTTTCCAAATATGCCTCCGAAGAGGGAGTCAAGCCGATTCTTGGCTGTCAGTTTTATTTGCGCAATCCTGATGCGGATGATGTCTTAAAGTCCAAAGGACGTGTGATTGAACCAGATAAAATAGTCCTTCTGGTGATGAATGATACCGGCTATCACAACATTATGAAGTTGATGAAAATAGCCTATCTTGACGGTCCGAATTTGGAAAAACCGCAACTTCGTATTCAAAATTTTGAGAACTTAAATGAGGGCTTGATTGCTCTAACCGGTGGTGTCGAAGGACAAATCGGACGATTGCTGCTTGAAAACCGCAAAGCCGAGGCCGAAGAAACCCTTCTTAAATTAAAAGAGCTTTTCCCCAACCGCTTATATATGGAAATTATGCGTATCGGTTTAGAAACCGAGCAGCGCACCGAAGAAGACTTCATCAATCTGGCCTATAAGCATGATATTCCCTTGGTTGCGACCAATGAGGCCTTTTTCTTTGGCGCGGATATGTATGAGGCGCATGATGCTTTGGTTTGTATCTCAGCTGGTGAATATATAGCAAACGACAACCGTAAAAAGTTTTCGCCGAACAATCGCTTGCGTTCCGAAGACGAAATGTTGGAGCTGTTCAGCGATTTGCCCGAGGCGATAAATTCCACGGTACAAATTGCCAAGAGGTGTAATTTTCTCTCCAAAAAAGTAAATCCGTTACTGCCGATATTTGAGTGTCCCTTAGGCAAAACGCAAGACGAATTCATTACCGAAGAGGCCTATAAAGGCTTGCAAGAAAGAATGCGTGCACAAGTTTATTATGAGGGAATGACGGCGGAAGAAAAGAAAGAGATAGATAAGAAATACTACGCCCGCTTGGAATATGAATTAAGCGTTATCAAAAAGATGGGCTTCCCCGGTTACTTTTTAATCGTGTCGGACTTTATTCGTTGGTCCAAAGGACATGGCGTTCCGGTAGGTCCTGGGCGTGGTTCCGGTGCGGGTTCGATTACGGCTTGGTCGTTAAAAGTAACGGATTTGGACCCCTTAAAATTAGACTTGCTGTTTGAAAGATTTTTGAATCCGGAACGTGTCAACATGCCGGACTTTGACGTGGACTTCTGCCAGGAAAATCGGTATAAGACGATTGAATATGTGCAAAACAAATATGGCTTTGACCATGTTGCCCAAATTATTACTTATGGTAAGTTGCAGTCCAAAGCGGTTATCCGCGACGTTGCCCGTGTCTTGCAAATGCCTTATGCGCAAGCCGATAAAATTTCTAAGATGATTCCCCCGGGGGTTCAAGGTAAAAACCCGACCTTGCAAGAATCCCTGAACCAAGTTCCCGAACTTGAAGAAATGCGCCAAAACGACCCTCAAGTCAATAAGCTTTTTGATATTGCTATGAAACTTGAGGGCTTGTATCGCCAATCCGGTGTGCACGCCGCCGGTGTGGTAATTGGCGACCGCCCGTTAGACCAACTTGTTCCGCTCTATAAAGATCCAAAATCGGATATGCCGGTTACCCAATACGATATGAAATACGTTGAAGAAACCGGTCTTATTAAGTTCGACTTCTTAGGCTTAAAAACCCTAACCGTAATTAAGCGTGCTTGCGATTGGGTTAAAAAAGTTCATGGTATTGAGCTCGATATGGATAACGTCAACTTGGATGATCGCCCGACTTATGAGCTTTTGCAACGAGGTGATACCACGGCGGTATTCCAATTTGAATCTCCGGGTATGAAAGACGTCCACAAACAAATCAAGCCTGACCGTTTTGAAGATTTGGTGGCTATCGTTTCGCTCTATCGTCCGGGACCGATGGACAACATTCCGAGCTATATTAAACGGAAACACGGTGAAGAAGAAATTACCTACCTTCACCCGCAACTCGAGCCGATATTAAAAGAAACCTACGGCATTATGATTTACCAAGAGCAGGTTATGAATATTGCCCGTGCTTTAGGCGGATACACTATGGGTGGTGCCGATAAGCTCCGTAAGGTTATGGGTAAAAAAATGCGTGATGAAATTCCGAAACAACGCAAAATGTTTACCGAAGGTGCCATTAAAAACGGCATTGAACAAGCTACGGCCGAAGCCATTTTTGATCAAATGGAAAAATTTGCATCTTACGGTTTTAACAAATCTCACGCCGCCGCTTATTCACTAATTTCTTATCAAACGGCTTACCTCAAAGCGCACTATCCGGTTGAGTTTATGTGTGCGGTTATGTCTTTGGATATGACCAACACCGAAAAACTCTTGCTCTACAAAGAAGAATGCAAGCGCCAAGGTTTTGAGGTTCTAAAACCAGATATTAATAAATCGGGAGCAGACTTTGCGGTAGAAAACGGCAATATTCGCTATGCTTTAGGTGCAATTAAAGGAGTGGGTGCGGCCAATATGCAGGCAATAGAAGATGAAAGAAAAGCGCATGGTCCGTATAAAGATTTGTCGGACTTCATTCACCGCACCGATATTAAACAAATCAACCGCCGCCAAATGGAGCAACTCTGCAAAGCCGGAGCGTTTGATTGTTTAGAAAAAAATAGGGGTAAGATTTTTGCCAATATTGAAACCATTATGCAGCATATTTCCGCCGCCAGTGAGTTAAAAACCAGCTCTCAAGCCTCACTTTTCGGAACGGAGGAGTTGCACACCACGGTAAAATTAGCCGATAAACCCGATTGGCCGGAGTTGGAAAAACTCAAACTTGAGGCCGAGGCAATAGGTTTTTATTTGTCGGCACACCCACTTGATTCTTATGCCAAAGGCATGGAGCGGTTAGGAGTTAAAACCGCAACCGAAGTCTTTCATAACATTAAAGTCGGCGATACTGTCCGAGCTAAATTGGCAGGTTGTGTCAATTCGGTTCAAAAGCGCATTTCCAAGAGCGGCAATAAATATGCTTTTGTTGAGTTTTCAGATGCCACCAGCAATTTTGAAGGTTTACTCTTCTCAGAAGGACTAGCTCGTTATGAAGAGGTTTTAGCCTCCGGACTTCCGGTTTTGGTCACCATGAGTATTGATAAACAAGAAGAGGATGGGCGTCCGCGTTGTATGATAAACAATGTTGAAACCTTAGATAAAGCCATAGCCGAAATCGCCAACGGTTTGGAGATAGAACTCAACGATGCAAGCGCGCTCCCGGGCCTAAAAGAAATTTTATATAAAGATAGAAATGGGCGAAATAAAATATATATCAAACCAGACAATAAGGATTGGAATATACGCATTGAATTAGCCGGAGGTTTTGCTTTCGCCGATCAAGATTTCTTGAGCCGGATTCGCAGTCTTCCGGGTGTAACCACAGTAAAGGAAATATAGCCATGTCCAAAAAGCTAAAAAAATCCGAGCAACCAGCCATCAAAAGAAGTTTTGATGTGTTAAATTCATTTTCAGGCGGGAATCTTATTCCTCCTCTCAAATTGTTATCTTTACCTTTTGTGTATGTGATTGACAATTTTATGCCGCTCTTAAAGCTCACGGTTTTATTTGCGCTTCTCATCGGGAGTGTGTCTTTGGCCACAGGTTTTGCCTATATTTGCGGTATTCCTTTGTTGGTAAATTTTTATTGTTCAAACAGCATAATTTTATTTGTAGTTCACGTTTTGCTCAAATATTTCCTGCTGTTTTTCTTTGCTGTTAAATGGTATGAAATGATAAGTCAAAAAAAAGCGCTGAATTTGCCTTTCCTTTTGTCTTTTGATAATAAAACACTCAAAGCTATCGGAGCGCTGGCGCTTATGTGGGGGCTAAACCTTATACCTTTTGTTTCATTTTACCTTTTGGCAATCAGAGAGCCCAATCCCGATGCTACGATTGAATTAATTTATTTTGGAGTTGTATCCATCGGTTTTTTGGTTCCGTTTGTTGTCTTAAGATTTTATAGTGTTTTCGGGTTGATATTGGATGACACATCTTTTACCTCATTAAAAGAAATTTGGAACAGAGGGAAAGGTAATTCTTTAAGAATAATTATTGCGCTGTTTCTTATCTTTATGTTAGCCCTATTTGCATTTTTGAATTTTTATCTGAATATGCAAAGCTACGATTACAGCCATCCTTTATGGGTTGGCATCTCTTCCGAATTTGTATATGAGTTAATATTGTTAGTTTTATTGGCTTTGTTTGTTGGGCATTGTTACACTCAAAAGTACTTTTTATATGGAGATAAAGATGAAGGAAATAATTAATCTTCCGCTTATAGAGAGTGTTAAAAGAACCTACTTGTATTTTATAGCCAATTTAAAGACCGTTACAAATGTGGCTTTACTGTGGGTCGGGATAGTTTTTGTAGCTGATTGTCTGATGAGCTTTCCGTCTTTGTGTAGCGGGGAAGGGTGTAACGAGTGGTCAAATAAATTTTTCGTTATGTTGGAAATTGTTGCCGGTATGGCAGTTTCGGTTGCTTTTTCTCGAGCCATAATTCTAAAGGAAAAAAGACATTGGAAACAAATTTCTCTTGGCTTAAGAGAATTGAAATATTTGGGCTATAGCCTGTTTATTTTGGCACTTTTGGTGCTGTCAGCCTTAGTTGCAGGAATGCTGACGGTTCTTGTCTTTGGGGTTGATATGAACGCAGCCTCAATGGCAATGCGCCCCAACGCCTTAATGTTTTATTTTGTTATTGTGATAATTGCCTCCATTTACAGCTCACGATTTTCGCTTATTCTTCCGGCGGTAGCAGTAGATGACAAGGAACTTAATTTAATGAAATCTTTTCAAATAACCACCGGCAATTCCATAAAAATTTTTGCAGGCATTATTTTATCAACTTTGCCGACCATGCTGTTATTGTTCTTTTTAGGAACGGCAATGAATGCCTTGCAGTTAGAAGGAATAATTGCCAAAATGGTATTTTCATTTTTGAGTATTGTGCTTAGCCTTGTAAATACCCTGTTAAAGGCTTGTTATCTGGCGCATATTTATCAATATTTTATGTATTTTTATAATCAATCAAAAGAAGAGGAGCATTAAGCTCCTTTTCTTTTAGCAAAAGCCTCCGTCATAATATCCAGCTTGTAATATTCCTGAATATTTTTATTTGAGATAAAATCTTCCGCCAAATCCAGAGCAAAGATATTTGCTTGTTGATTTAAGAAATCTCTGCCCAAACAGATATTTTCTTTGTTTCGTAATAAATATTCTCTAAAATTTATGACATCTTGAATACTTGATTTAATCAACCCGCTGCGTTTTGCAAAAATGGCACAATAAGCAAAGATGGCATAAATTGAGCAAGCGAGAAAGAGGGCGGAAATAAGGTGAATATAAGCACTCATCACGACGATTGTACCGCCGATAATTCCCCAACATAAAATTTTCAAAATCCAGCTCAAAAGAGAAGATTTGAATTTACGTTTACTCATCCACAAATAAAAAGCAATCATAACTGAGGACGAGAGTAAAACGAACAAAGCCTGCAAAAAGTTAATGTTGAGCAAAGCAATAGCAAACTCTGCAAACACAAGCATTGCCAATCCGAAAAGCAAATATCCGGCATTGAGTTTAAGCGATAAGGCTTTGAGTTTTTTCTGTGTAGCTTTTTCAATGAGAGCAAAGGCGCGTTTGACTTTGAGTTGATTGGTGTTGTTCAAAGCCAAGATAGCATCATTTTTATTAAATAAGGCGTTGAGAGCTTTTTTCTCAGCCTTTTCCAAAGAATTGAGATTATCGGTTTTTTTCACCAAAAGAATAGAGTTATCACTTTTTTGAATATCAATAATATTTTTACGATAAAGTTCCAGCAAAAAAGCCCCGAAAGAAATTTTATCAAATACGCCCTTATAAAGAAGCCTGAGCAAAGGGGCTCCTTTTTTGAAGTAGTTATTGCCTTTAGTTCTATTTTGGCTGATAGATTTCCAAGATAATAAGTACGAAATCAGCAAAGTGAGCAAAGCCAAACTACTGATGACAATATCGCCGAAGTCGCCCAAAAACCAATTGATTTTAGTATTTAAGTCGGGAGATATAAAACTTTCTTTTGGGAAAGAAAGCAGGATATGCATTCCTTCGCCGATGTATAAGGGAACAAGCGAGGCAAAGCCGATAGAATTTTCACCCTCACTAAAACCGGTACCTTGCGTTGTAAGAGCTCCCGGATATCCTAAGAATACAAGCGAACTGAGCGGTTTTTCTTTTCCGGGAAAGCTGATTGATACAAAAGCTCTACTGATAATAAGATTCCATCTTCCGCCAGTAATATCCCAATAAAATTCATTAAAATCATCATATTGCCAAATTTGTCGGTCGATGAGGTATTGAAAATTATAAGTATAAACCCCTGGCTCTAAAGTATAATTATCTTGGGGAACAATGACATATTCATCGGCTTGTTCGATAATTTTGTGCGGAATTTCTTGTCCGTTAATGCTGACATTAACCAAGTTTAAGTTAATTCGATTAGTTGTACCATCTCGAGAGGTCGAAAATTTAGGGATAACGCGAGATAAACCGTTTTTAAGTTTTTTTCCGGTAGCCACGACCAAAATTTCATCATTAAAGCTAACCAGTCCTGAAGGTAGAATTTCGATTTGGCTTGAGAGGTAAGGAATATGCTCTTGAGCTGGAACCAAAACTTGGGTTTTGTTAGGCAATTCGATATTTACGACAGGAAAGTCAGGAGCTTGAAATTCTTCTTTTTGTTCTTCCTTGAGTTCATAGAATTGGGTTTGAGAATCTTGAACATCTGCGCGAGATGTTGGAGATTCCGAGGAAATACGATTAATAGCGGCATCATATACTTTTTCCAAAAAAGACTTATTTTTTTCTTTCATCATTGCGATATATTCATCGCTCTGTTGAATATTAAAGGATGAAGGTTTACCAGGATCATTTTTGGGGTCGAGCTGAGTAATAGCGACTTTTTTTAGTCTATCAAGAATAAAGTCGTCCATAGCCTGTTGGTCATAAGGGCTGGGGGTATTATCCTCAGCCGGAGGAGTAAAGGGTTGTTTGTTTTCTTGAAAACTTTGAGCTTGTTCCAAAGAATCAAAAGCAGTAGCTTTGGCCTCAACGTCGTTGACGTGCCAACAAAGCAAGCTGAAACAAATCGAAAGAAAAAGTTTTTTCATAAAAAAGCGCCCATTGTTAACAAATAAAACATATTTGCTAGTATAGAGTAGAGATATTAAGAAAAGATAAAATTTCAAAAGGAGTAAAAATATGAGTAAGACAGCAATCGCGGCCGTAATTTTAGCCGCCGGCAAAGGAACCAGAATGAAATCGGACTTGCCCAAAGTCATGATGCCTTTGTGTGGCAAACCGATGATACGTTATCCATTAGAAACATTGGAAGGAATGGGGGTTAAAAAAATTGTGGTTGTAACGGCACCCGACGGAGACTTGGTCAGAAAAGAAGTTGCCCCGCATGAAAGCTGTGTTCAAGCCGAGCAATTGGGAACGGGACACGCTGTTTTATCTGCTAAAGATAAATTAGGAAAATTTGACGGAGCTGTTTTGGTAATTTTTGGAGACAACCCGATTATCACCTCGCAAACCTACCAAATGGCCGCTGATAAATTAAGTGAAGGTTATTCAATTGTGGTATTGGGTTTCCGTCCCGAAGATGCCGCCCGCTATGGTCGTTTAGTTGTTGAAGATGGCGAATTAAAGAAAATTGTTGAGTTCAAAGATGCCACGGATGAAGAAAAAGCCATCAATTTGTGCAATTCGGGATGTATGTGTTTTGACGGCAATAAAATGTTTGATATTTTATCACAAATCACTAATGAAAATGCTGCCCAAGAGTATTATTTAACAGATGCCATCGCGATTGCAAGAGCCCAAGGGTTAAAATGTGCGGTGGTAGAATGTGATGCCAAGGAAGTAGCCGGAGCCAACACCCGTGAGGAATTGGCGTTATTGGAGAGTTTTTACAAACAACGCAAGGCAAGCTGATGAATTTTATCAAGCACAATTGGTTTGGCATATTTGCCGGAATATTAATACTTTCAGGCTTTGCTCTGTTTTTAATAGTTTTGTTTTCGCCAAGACAAGACAATCAAAATCGGGGCTTTATACCTTGCACTGAGGAAATGGCGGTAAAACTGCTGGATTGTGATAAAAAAATCGGTTGTAGTTTAAAAACAATTTTAAATAATTCATTGTGTGATGCCAAAGTGATAGGGCAAGGATTTTCACTTTGGTTAAAAGGTGAGCAAAACACTCCTTGGGCAAATTATTTTTTTGAGCCTGATTTAGACAATTCATCAGAACTACCGCAAGAAGTAGAAGAGTTTTATAAAGAAAATCCCAATTTGCACCAAGATATGTTGCGCTTGCAAAAAATGCACGAAGAATTGCAAGCACACACCCCTACCAATCAAGATGAAATAATTCCGCAAGTAGCCGCACAACAAGAAAACACGCAAGAGGATAAAGATGACGCAAAAAAATAATCTTCCCGCCTGGGATTTAAGTGATTTGTATAAAGGGATGGATGATCCCCAAATCAATGCCGATATGGAAACCTATAAAAAGAACGTTCAAACCTTGGTCAAAAAATATAAAGGCAAATTAGCTGACCTCACACCTGAAGAATTTGCCAAGGCGTTAAAGTTTTACGATTCTTTATTGGAAAAAGGCAGCCTCCCCGGCAGCTATGCTTATTTAAATATGTGCACGCAGATGAAAAACAAAGAAGCCATGGCTTTTTATCAAAACATCAGCGAAAAGATGACTGACTATGGAAAAGCGGCCATTTTCTTTGAATTGGAATTAAACCGCTTATCCGATGCCAAAATCAAAGAGTTACTCAAAAATAAAGAGGTTGCACGTTTTAAGCCGTTTATTGACCGCACGCGTCGTTATAAAAAATACGACTTGTCCGAGGCGGTTGAAGAAGTCTTTGTTGAAAAATCCGTAACCTCGTCTGAAGCCTGGGTTCGTTTTTATGAAGAAACCTCGTCAAGACTAGAATATACAGTTGACGGTAAAGTCTATAATGACGCTGAAATCACCAAACTCTTGTTGGATAAAGATTCTTCCGTGCGTGAGAAAGCCGGACGAGAAATTTGCCGCGTCAGCAAAGAGAATGCGCCTTTTATGAGCTTTGTGTATAATATGATTGTCAAAGACAAATCAATATCGGATATCAAGCGTGGCTACAAAACCCCTGTTTCTGAGCCTAACTTGGGTGAAAATGTCAAAGACCAAACTGTTGAGGCTTTGGCACAATCCGTACGTGACAGCTATGCTAAATTGTCTCATCGATTCTACAAACTCAAAGCCAAATGGTTGGGGCTGGATAAACTCAAATATTGGGACAGAAACGCTCCTTTGCCTTTTGGTAATGATAAACACTACACTTGGGAAGAGAGTGTTAAAATTGTTTTAGAGGCCTATAAAGAATTTTCTCCCAAACTCCATGACATAGCCAAAAACTTTTTTGACAATGCCTGGGTTGATGTTCCGCCGCGCGATGGCAAAAGGGGTGGGGCTTTTGCCGCACCTGTTTCGGGACGCCACCCGTATTTGTTCTTAAACTTTGTCGGCAAACAAAATGATGTTCTGACGCTTGCCCACGAACTAGGACACGGCTGCCACATGATGACCCGTCTAAAAAATGGTGAGTTGAACGAATGCAGCCGTATGACCACCGAAGAAGTTGCCTCAGTTTTTGGTGAGATGATGACCTTCCAATCTCTCTTAAAACAAACCACTGATGATAAGGACAAACTTTGCCTGATAGCAGGAAAAGTCGGTGATATGATAAACACGGCGATTCGCCAAATTGCTTTTCACTTTTTTGAAAGCCGCGTCCATGAGGAACGCCGTCAGGGCGAACTCTCCGAAGACCGCTTAGGCGAAATTTGGTTGGAAGAAATGCGAGCAGCGCAAGGACCATACGTCGAAATGGGGGATGAGAATTCTCAAATTTGGTCGCAAGTCGGACACTTTTTCTTCCGCCCGTTTTATGTCTATTGCTATTCTTTTGCCGATTGCTTGGTCAATTCTTTGTATCAGGTTTATCAAGAAGGCAGTGTCAAAGACTTTCCGGATAAATACTTAGAGATGTTGTCCAAAACGGCAATCACCGATTATGACAAACTCCTTAAACCATTCGGACTAAATCCCGATGAACCTGAATTTTGGAATAAAGGCTTGAGCCTCATTTCAAGTTATATTGATGAGCTTGAGCGATTGGATAAAAAATTAGGATTATAAAAAGGAAACCCCGATAGCTTTATCGGGGTTTTACTTTAAACTCTCCGAGAAAAGGAGAAGAGCTTTTTTTACTTCATCGTAAAACAGAGGCATAATTTTTCCGACCCTTTGGCGTTGCTCAATTGTATAGCCGGTGTTGCTTAAGAATTGATAATCCGCTTCGTGAATATTAATTTTAACCGGAGATAAAGAATTGTAGGCTTCAATCACCTCTAGGGCAAAATCTCTGCTGAGACGATAAAAATGGAAAAAGTCTGTTATGCGTGGATTAATGCCGGCTTCTCCAAAATCAATAAATCCAGCTAACTTACCGTTTTTAATAATGATGTTTTCGGCGTGCAAATCATTATGGCACAAAGCCACTTCAGCAGAAGAGATTACAGTTCTGAAATCATCTAAATTAATTTTCCCCTCACTATAATCCCAAATATGTTTTTTTGCGATGTTAAAGTCAAAATCAGGCTTGAGAGTTATATTTTCGTTTCGGCAAATTTTTGAATATTGGGAGAGTCTTTTCTGAGTAGTTTTTATATCAATAGAATGAATTTGAAATAAGAGTTCAGCGATTTGCTTGGCGATTTTTTTCAAGCTCAAAGGAGAGATTTTATTTTCATTCCAAAGAGATTGGAGTAAATCTCCTTCAATCTCTTTGTGCACACTATAGTTTCCGTTAAATGTTATATTTGTAACCCTCGACGAATATTTTTCAGGTAAATTTTCTTGAAGCAAGAGGGAGATGAGGGCTTCTCTTTTTTGCTCGCTTAAAAATTTTTCTTGAGTCGGAATACGAAGAATTTGCTTGTTGATACGATATGCCTTTGAGCGAGAACCACCTTTCAGTTCTTGAATATCGGTTGACGAAGCAAGACCGTTTTTATTCAGGAAATCATCAAGCCAAATTTTGTAATCAACCATGTTTAATTATTCTGCCTTAGCGTTTAGAAGTACTATATTTTCTATAAGTGTCTTCAGTTTCTTTTTTAACGGTTTCAAGGTAGTGAGCTGAAGTTTCAGGGGTACCGTGATAAGCCAAAGAATAATTTCGGACAATAAATCCGAAAGGATTTGCAATGGCATCTTCTCTTTTTGTAAAAGGAATTTTAACATAAGTAATACGCATGGTTGCACGCCAAATATTAATGGTTGGCTTTTCTTGATTAGGCAAATAATCAAAAGTTCTGAATTGTACTTGCCATAACCCTAAAGCCGCAGGTTTAATCCAGTCGATTTCCACATCTCTTTGTAAAGATTTTTGCCTAAATTGCATTACGTTATAAGATACATCACTTTCAGTAAATTCTCTGAATACGGTTGGAGAGGAATACCAATATACGGTGGAGCCGGGGCTCCAACGGCTGACCAATTCGTCATAGTCTGAGCTGACCAAATAGCGTAGCATAATATATTCGGTAATATGTTGTTCGGTAATGAGGTCGGATACGGGGAAATTAATTTCAGCGGGTTGAACTTGTTCCAGCATACTAAAATATTTGTTAATTTGAAAAAGTTGCGGTTGGACGGTACGTTGAGGCAACAAGAGATAAATGGTTGCCGCCAACATCATATTCAAGCAAATGCTCAAACAAGCAAAGATTACTAAGATTCGCGAGGTCCAGAGGTATCTTCTTTCGGGCATGGCGTTAACATGCACCCTTTCAGGATAGAGTCCGAGTTTGTCAGGGCTTTGTTTTTCCTTGTATTTGAAGACGGTATTAAAAATTTCTAACATTTTAAAAATTTAACCTCAAGTTAAGCCTCACCATGTAAGTTATACATGAAAGTGGAATAAAATCAAATAAATACTGTTCAGATTCGAAATCTTGGTATAAAGATAATAACATAGAATAAGTATATAAAGGGTTTATGTGATGAAGAAAATTCTATTGTCGGCAATCAGCGCTATGGTCGCACTCGCAGGATGCGTTAATTCCATTCAGAAAGTAACGGAAGATACGCCGCCAGCATATTACACGGATTGGGACAGGGCGGTTAGAGTAGATGTTGATATGCAAAATATGTATGTCGGCACGCCGCGCAAAATAGAAAAGCCGATAGATATGTATATGGCCATGGCTTTGGCGTTGAAATACAACTATACCAGACGTTTGGTAAGTTATCAACAAAGCCTGATTGAAGCGGGCAAGGCACCGACTGAAAAACTGACCGAAATTGCCAGTCATGCCGGCTATAACAATGCGCCGATTAATTCGCACATGAGCCCGGATTTGAAGGTTGCGTGGAATATTTTGGATATTTCGACGGTTTATTATCAAAATATGGATCCGACCTACAAACATGGTATAGCCACTGAGCAGAGTCGCAAAGTAATTCACAATATTTTACAAGAAGTCAGAAGTTTATATTGGCAGAGCTTAGCCGCGCAAAAGCTGATACCGGTGATTGATGATATGACCGAGTATATGACTCTGGACGTCGATGAGATGAATGTAAAGGCTAAAGAATTAGCCGAACAAGGCCAAGCCCTCACCACGGAGGAATTGCAAAAGAAGCGCGACTATATGGAAGCAATCAAAAAAGCGGCTGACTTGCGCCATCAAATGGCTACGGCTGAGACCAGACTTGCTTCTTTAATGGGATTTCACCCCTCAACGGAATTTAAATTAGTAGGTTCGGAATATGGCAATTTTGAACTTCCTGCCATGAAGAATGAACTGGCGCAGTTAGAATGGTTGGCTCTGACCAATCGTCCGGAAATGAGAGCTGAAGATTTGGTAACCGACGTTGAAGAGCTAAAAATCGTTGTTAAAGGGTTTAAGGAGCCCGGAACCGACCAATATAACAATGACCCGAATTATTACAATCGTCTCTGGTCGCAAAAGGCGCAACAGGTCAGTATGAGTATTATTGAGGACGTGCGTAATCCTAAAGTCAGTGAGTTTAATGACTTAAGGCGCGAAAGAATGACGACTTTGATTTTGAGTCAAGTCCATGTTGCTTGGGCGCGCTATACTGCAGCAGTTGAGGATTATCAGATTAATATGGAAATCGCCAGCACATCAGAAAATATAGCTGAAGACATTACTATCAAAGATGGCGCTCAAAATTCAAAGAGTATTTTGGAGTCTGCGCGTGCGGTAGATGATGAGGTTCAAGCCTTTTTAGCTTATGCCGAAGTGCAAGATGCACTGGGTAATTTGTATGCAACCGTTGGCTTGGATGCGATTCCTTATTATATGCTAAACGACAAACCTTCCAAGATTGCGGTAGCTCTGCGTCAAACTTTGGAGAAATGGCGCAAGGGTGAATTTATTCCCGATAATCGTCCGTATTTGTTAGATGTTCCGGCCAAACGTCCTCCGGTAAATATGAGTTCACTTATTCCAGACTATGAGGTTGAGACCGGACAAAGAATCAAAATAGACGTACCCGATGCGGTATTTAACAAGATGGATTTGGTCGGCAAAATTACATCTAAGGCCGGATTAATTGATGATTCGCCGCTTCCGAAATGGTTGAAATATGATGAGGTCAATCATCGCTTTGAGGGAATCGCCATGCCGTCGAATGTCGGAGAATACAATATTAAATTATATGTCTCTGATGAAAACGGAAATGTCGGCTATTTGACCTTCAAGATTAAAATTAAGGAAGTATTTGTTCCGGCACTTCGAGTCGAAGGTCTGACGGATGGTCGAAAAGCAACGGTTTTGAAACGTTGCCAGAGTTCGGTATGTAGAGATGTTTATGTTGAAGAGGAAGCTGTTGGGGAAAATGTGGAGATTCGCGCCCCATCGCAATTCTAACCACAAGATATAGTATCTCTAAAAACGCAAAATCGGATTCTTTATATTTAAAGAATCCGATTTTTTTGGGGCTGAGCGAACGGGTAAAAAATCTTTTCTTCTATTAAAAATAATTAAAAAACGAGTCGAGAATCCGTTCATCAAAGCAGAGTTAACAATGTGGACAATTATGTGGATTAAAAATTAAGTTAATGCTTTGATTTTTAAAGATAAAATAAAGGTTAACAGATTTATCCACTTAAGGCTAAAATTTTTTTGATTGATTTATAAAGGGATAGCTTTGTCAATACCCAAAAAATGATTCTTTGCTATTGTTTAAGGGATAAGAATAAAGCAATATCATCAAGTGAAAGGTTGAGATTTTTTATATTGAAAAACAATCGGTTTCAAAAAAATAAAAATATTTGTGCATACAATATATAGAGCTATTTACTTTTTCTTAATACTATATATGGTATGTAAAGTCAGATGACTGATAACAAAATTTTTGAATAATAAACAACGCAATAGGGAATAGTTAAAGAGAAATGTCCGAGAATAGCTACCATAGTACAATCGCCAACGAGAACATCGCGATTGATTCTGTTACCAAACGAGATGGCACGCTTGCCCCGTTTGATAGCAATAAGATTTACAATGCCATAAAGAAAGCCGGTGAATCCACGGGTGAGTTTGGGGAATCTGAGAGCTGGCTTTTGACCAGTCAGGTTTTGAAAGTCTTAAAACACAAATTTTCGGAATCTCTTCCGACTATTGAGAACATACAAGATATAGTAGAACAAGTTTTAATTTCTGCGAACTATTTTGCAACCGCCAAAGCCTATATTCTTTATCGTGATCAAAGAAATCGTTCACGTAATGATAAAAAAGTAATGGTAGATGTTGAAAGTTCCATCAATGAATATTTGGAAAAATTGGATTGGCGTGTTAATGCCAATGCCAACCAAGGCTACTCCAACGGTGGTTTGATTTTGAATGTTTCGGGTAAAGTAACCGCTAACTATTGGCTAAGCCATGTTTATCCTGCCGAGGTTGGGGAAGCACACCGTAACGGCGATATTCATATTCACGACTTGGATATGTTAGCAGCTTATTGCGCTGGTTGGTCATTAAAGAACTTATTACATGAAGGCTTTAACGGCGTTCCCGGCAAAACCGAGGCTGGTCCGGCTAAACACTTATCTGCCGCAGTTGGTCAAATGGTTAACTTTATGGGTACTTTGCAAAATGAATGGGCCGGTGCTCAAGCCTTCTCTTCCGTAGATACCTATTTAGCACCATACATCAGAGTTGACAATTTGGATTACAAACATGTTTACCAAAGTATGCAGGAATTGATTTATAACTTAAACGTTCCTTCTCGCTGGGGTTCACAAACACCGTTTACCAACTTTACTTTTGACTGGGTATGCCCTGAAGATTTGCGTGATAAACACCCGATTATTGCAGGCGTTGAACAACCCTTCACTTATGGCGATCTCAAAGAAGAAATGCACATGATTAATAAAGCCTACATCGAAGTTATGATGAAAGGTGATATTAAAGGTCGTCCGTTTACTTTCCCAATTCCGACTTATAACATGACGCCGGATTTCCCGTGGGAAGATGACAATACCGAATTGTTATTTGAAATGACCGCTAAATATGGTCTGCCTTATTTCCAAAACTTCATTAACTCTGTATTGAAACCGGGACAAATTCGTTCTATGTGCTGCCGCTTGCAATTAGACTTGCGTGAATTGTTAGCCAGAGGCAACGGCTTGTTCGGTTCGGCTGAACAAACAGGTTCAATCGGCGTTATCACTTTCAACTGCGCACGTTTGGGCTATGTTTACAAAGGCAATGAAGAAGGCTTGTTTGCCCGCGTTGACGAGTTAATGAATATTGCTCGCACCTCTCTTGAAATTAAGAGAAAAGTAATCCAACGTTTAATAGATAACGGCTTATTCCCGTTCACCAAACGTTATTTGGGAACCTTGCGCAATCACTTCTCAACAATTGGTGTTAACGGCATCAACGAGATGATTCGTAACTTTACCAATGACGAACACAACATTGCTGACGAATGGGGACAAAACTTTGCCATTAAATTCTTGGATTACATCCGTGCGAAGATGGTAAAAATTCAAGAAGAAACCGGTCACATGTATAACTTGGAAGCCACTCCGGCAGAAAGCGCAACTTATCGCTTTGCCAGAGAAGATAAAAAACGTTTCAAAGGCATTATCCAAGCCGGTACAGAAGAAAATCCGTACTACACCAACTCTTCACAATTGCCGGTTGGCTTTACGGATGACCCGTTTGAAGCATTGGATTTGCAATCAACCCTGCAAACCAAGTACACCGGAGGAACAGTTTTGCACCTTTATATGGGACAAAGAATATCTTCCGCAAAAGTATGCCGTGATATCGTTCGCAAGGTTCTGACAAACTACCGTTTGCCCTATATCACGATTACTCCGACATTTTCCGTATGCCCGAAGCACGGATATATTTCCGGAGAACACAAATTCTGCCCGATTTGCGATGAAGAAAAATTGGCAGAAAAGAGAGCCGCAGCTTCCAGAACTGAAGTTGCATAGAGTAAAATTTAACCTATTGGAGAATAGAATAATGACAACGATTAATTTTGCAGATATCAAATTGAACGATGAAGAAAGACAACCTTGCGAAGTATGGACCCGCGTAATGGGATATTTCCGCCCGGTTTCTGAATTCAACAAAGGTAAAAAATCTGAATTTTACACCCGCGTATGCTTCAAAGAAAGCAAAGCAGTATGCGGTGGCTGCGGCGAAATGATGAACATTGCAGCTGAATAATATTTAGCAATGCAAAGCAATTTGGTAGTCGGCGGTGTTGAAACTTTCAGCACCGTCGATTTTCCTGGGCACATGGCGGCCGTTGTTTTCTTTCAAGGATGCCCGTGGCGTTGTCCGTTTTGTTACAACACGGCACTCCAACAAATCAAAACAGAGACTGATTTTGCCTGGGAAAAATTCATTTCCTTTTTGGAAAGACGCAAAGGAATTTTAGATGCAGTTGTCTTTAGCGGAGGAGAGCCTCTGGTACAAGATAAGTTAGCATCAGCCATGGAACAAGTAAAAGCTCTGGGTTATAAAGTAGCACTTCATACTGGCGGTTATCGTCCCGAAAAATTAGCAGAGGTTTTGCCTCTGGTAGATTGGATTGGCTTTGATATTAAAACCCCCTTTATTGAAGAGCGTTACCATCAAGGAACCGGAAGCAAAACTCCTTTGAAAAACATCTTGAAGAGTTTGGATATGATAATATCTTCTGGCAAGCCTTTTGAGTGTCGCACCACTTGCGACCCAAGACTTTTAAGCATTGAAGATATCTACGAAATCGCCCGTTCATTGAAAGAAAAAGGTGTAGAGGAATATCACCTGCAAAAATATCGCCCGATTCCGTCGGATACCACATCCACTGAAGCCGATTGTGATAAATTTTTCAAAGATGAGGACTTAAAGCAATTTTTGCAATCAACATTTAAAGTCTTTGACCTCCGTTATTAGCGGAGGTTTTTTGTTTAATATTGACAAAAGAGTAGATGAAGGCTAAAACAAAAGCATAAAATCATTATTAATTTTAATACTATTGTTTTATGGAAAAAATTGGATTTTATGCGGGCTCATTTGCACCCATAACCCGCGGACATTTAAGCATTATCAATGAAGCTCTTAATGATTATGACAAGGTCATTATTGGAATAGGTGTTAATCACTCCAAACCTCAGGCTTTTAGCCTGAAATGGAGAAAGCAAATGATAAATTCCTCTTTGGAAGATTTGTGCTGGGAACATCGCTATCAAGACTTACTTCAACTCTACGGCAATACATCGACTTCTGGTCTTGACCAGATTTCTCAAAAAAAAGAGGCAATTTCTGTTGTCTCTTATGATGATTTGACGGTCGATTGTGCTCTTCGAAGCGGAGCAACAGCCCTAATCCGAGGAGAAAGAATTGTTGGCGACCATGATGCAGAAATGCAAAACGCACTTTTAAATCGCCAGATATTAGAGGTTCGCAAAGCTCACTTGAGCATGGCAACTATTCCGGTTCAAAGAGAAGAGCTGACCTATGTGTCCTCATCAAATGCAAAAGCCTTGTGTGGTTTAGGTGAATACATCGTAGCCCAACGCTATGTAACGCCAAGTGTCCACGCTGTGATGATGGAAAGTTACTTGAAGCCGACTTTTGTTGATTTAATTCAAGGCGCTTATCTTTCTGTTGGTATGGTTGAAACAAGTTATATGCAGATTAGTGTGGATTATAACGCCAATCGCCATTACCATACTTTGTCTCATGTTTCCTATATGCTAAATCTCTTGCAGATAATGAAGAATTTGGGACATATCAAAGCCGACGATGCCCAAGCCTTAAAATTGGCAATATTTTTCCACGATTATGTCATGGAGAAAAAAGAAGATGATGTAGCCCAGTCAGCCGCTCATGTTTGCAACCTATTTTTTAATACCCAATTAGCAAGTCAGGTTGCTGATTTGATAATGGCAACCGAACATTTGCAAACTACTTCGTCGATGTCAAACGATATGCAAATAATCCATGATTTGGACTTTGCGATTTTAGGAGACAGAAACAACTATGGTCTCTATGCCTTAAATCTTCGCCGTGAATATGCCGAATGTTCAGATGAAGAATATGCCAAAGGGCGCACGGACTTTTTGCAAAACTTGCTTGCCAGACCTCGCCTGTTTGTACACGATGGGTTTGCCAAAATGTTTGAAAAGGAGGCTCGTTTAAATATGAGCCAAGAGCTTGCCTATTGGCAAAAACACTAAATTCCCGATTACAAAAAACTCCGCTTATTTAATGAGCGGAGTTTTTGTTTGTTACTTAGCTTTTTTTGGCGATTTCTTTTGCAATAAAAGCTTTTTTTGTTCAGCTTTTTGGAAAGCGAGCGCTTTTCTTGCCAGCCATTTATAAATGTTGAGGGTATATTTATTTGCCTCAACACTGACATCTTCCGATTCCCAGTGAACGCATAACATATTATCGTTACCCCAAGCCTCAGGTGTGTCATCGCAAACTGCAAACACCTTCAAATCGAAGTTGTTTTTAATCGGGAGTAAAGGCTCGCTAACGGAATAAATCTCCACTTTTCTGGTATTCCCCATAATGCGATATAAAACAGATTCCGGAAATACATTAAGCAATTTCAAACTTTTTACTCTTAAAATGGCGCGGTCATCTTCAATTGCGCGTTTCGGACGCAAACCATGCAAGCGACCAATAATTTTAGCTCCGGCTCCGATTCCTAAAATCGGCATGCCTCTTTTTTCTGCTTCACGTACCATATTAACGTATGTCAAAGAACACAAAACAGGTTTTTTAGGGAGATTGGGGTTAGCAAAAGTATTAAGCGGGTCATCAAGTCTTCCGGGCAAAATAAGTCCGCAAACATCATCTAATTCGCTCACCATATCTTCATGAGTTAAAACTTTTAAATTCACATTAATAAAAGCCAGTGCCTTAACATAATTTTCCATCATGAGGTAATAGCCGTCTTCACGTCCCAATAAAAAAGCCACCATCGGATTTGACTTATCGGCAGCATATTTCTGATTATATTTTTTCCAATCTTTGGGAGCAATTTTGATTTGAGGATTTTTTCCTTCACTACGAAGTTTTTCGATTTTTTCTTCCTTCACGCCAAATGCTTTACGTTCCGGCATATAAGATAAATAAACAATGTCATTCATGGCAGTTCTCCCTGTCAGAATTAGAGCTTTTACTTCTGCCGTTAGTATAGAAGATAAATAAAAAACCTGCAAGTAAATTAAGTTATCAAGAGTAAAGAAAACGCTGTTTTGCAACAGCGTTTAGAAGAATTATTTTTTCTCAGGTTTTTTAACAAATTTTTTGCGAGAAACAAAAGATTTATTTGGAGCTTTATTCTTTTCAGAGCCCGACTTTCCCTTAAAGTGAGATTTAAAAGGACTTCTGCCGAAAGGAGAGCGTCTTCTTTTTTCAGGAAAAGTTTTATCCTTGTCGGAAACAGTTTTTTGTGGGGCTTTTTTAACCTCAACTTCCACCTTTTCCATTTTTTGCATTTGCTTGAGCTTGGCTTTGTTTACAGAGAAACCGAAACTCCCCAAATTTCTGCCCAAGGTATAATAATTGCCGTGGGCATAAGCAATAATGCCGGCTTTTTCCAAATCGAGCGCGCCTTTATCGTTGATATATTTGTCTTCAACGCAAACACCGACTACTTCCGCCAAAAACATATCGTGAGTTCCGTAATTGGTAACGCTTTTGAGTTTACATTCAATAGATACGGGGCATTCTTCAATTTGCGGTGCCTTAACATTGGGGCAGGCAAGGGGTGTTAAATTCATTTCTTTGAATTTATTGACATCACGGCCGGATTTAACGCCGCAAAAGTCAACCGCCGTAACCATATTCCAAGTCGGGAGATTAATTACAAATTCGCCGCTTTCTTTGATAATGTCGTGAGAAAATCTCTGCGGACGAATAGATACATAGGTAATCACCGGATCACTGCTGATAATTCCCGTCCAAGCGACAGTCATAACATTTGGTTTGTCAACCGTGCCGCAAGAGACCAAAACCGGCGGTAAAGGAGAGAGCATAGTCCCTGGTTTCCAATTAATTTTTGTCATTTCATACGAACCTTTTTATTGCTTAAAAAATATTTTAATGTACAATAAGCCAAATCCGAATAATGTGCAAGCGAATAAAACTAAAGAGTAACGGAGAAGTTTAATTTGGAACTCTCAAATTTATTGCCGGCGGTAGGGCTTTTAATTCCGTATGAGTATAAAGACATACAAACGCCGCAATATGATAAAATCATAGCATCTTATCTGCAAAAGGCGCACCCAAGTGCCTCGCCTCGTTTTGTGCAAATCGGTGGCATTCCGGGTGCCGGAAAAAGCACTTTTTGCAAAACTTCGCATTGGGATAAACGGCTATATATCAGCTTTGATAAAATAATGGAAAGCATTCCAGAGTATTGGCAAGACATTTATCGTTTAGGGAGTATCAAAACTTTTGCCAAATGGGAAATTCCGGCCCGAATAATCGGTTATGAGGTATTGCGCCGAGCTATTGAGAAAAAGGCCGACATATATCTGGAGCATAGCGGAGTAAATGACGCTCATGTCGAGCTGATGAAAAACCTGCATAAACTGGGTTATCAAACCGAAATATGCTTTATCTTGTGTGATATTGACGAGGCCTGCCGTCGTGCCTCTGAGCGTGAAAAAATCACGCATCGCCATACCTCGCGCGATATGATATTGCAACGAGGTGCGCTCGTAAATCGTTATCTTGAAACTTACAAACCCTTGGTCGATGAGTTATCAATTTATGATACCACACACAACCATTTTGCCCTGCAAAGCCAGTATCATAAAGGACTAAAAGTTAAATAAGAAAACTTAAAAGTTGTTCATATATTTGATTGTGTATTGAAAATTGTATTTAGTTTTGCTATAAAATAAAAGCCACTTGGGAAAAGTGTGCCCAAAATCCGGAGATTAAGTTCTTCGGATTTTTTTTGTTTTAAAAAATTACTAATAAGGAAGAAACTATGTCTAATTTAATTCAATACATAATTCAAGATGCCCCAGAACAAGAGCTGAAAAAGAAACAATCTCAAACACTACTTTCAAGAGAGCTTTCTTCTCAAGAAGATACTGGTAAAAACTATAAATTCAGCTCTCACCATTTGTTGGAAAATGATTTTTCTCACCTTAATTCCAAGCAAGCACTCACGGCTCGTTCTTATTTATCGCAAGCATTAACGAATAGTATAGCAAAAGAGGGAAATAAAGTAAGCTCTACTTTATCGCCTAAATCAATCGGTAATGATGCGGCTTCATACAAAATTGCTCAAAATAACAAAGGGAATGTGGTAAATGTAGATATTCCAAGATACTGGGATACAGAAAAAGAAGGAAAAAAAATTTATGATTATGTGTTACAAAAAGAGGGAAAAGGAAATTTCAAAAATCAAAATATTTTGGATTATACATTATCTGCAGCCAAAGGAGCCACCAATATTGGTAAAAATTTTATACCTATGAAAAGAATGAAGGTAACAGACAAATTCAAACATGCTGTTATGAATTGCAATGCTGCACAATTTGGAGAAGGAGGTGTCGATATTGCAAAATTAGCATCAGATTTGCGAGAGTGGTTAGATGTCAAAACAGGCTCTAATACGCTTGACAGCAGCAACGCGGATAATTATGCTAATAAAATAGGTCGCTTGTTAGGAAAAAAATATCCACATGGAGATTGTAATGAAATCATTCAAAAATATATTAAAAAAAATTGGTAGATATATTTTATATTTTGTGGCTGTTTTCTGTTCTTTAGTTATCGTTGGTATTGCCGCAGGAATTACTTTTTATTTTTGTGTTGAATATTGCTTTAAGGATATCAACCAACAGCAAATACAAGAATGTATGAAATCCGGGTTAAGTGAAGAAATTTGTAAAGGTCGCGTATATTAGGCAATGACAAAAATTATAAAAATATTGATAATAAGCCTTTTTTGCGTGTGTTTCCTGGGTTTAGGCATTTCCTTTATTCGCAATCCTTATTGGTTGAGTATCGATACTTGTTTGGATAACGGACAAGTATGGGATTATCAAAAGAATATTTGCCGTGATGATTGCTTAATTTGGAAAAAAGAATTTGGCTGTATCAAACTTACCCCAGAACAGACAAAACTTTTGAAACGATGCAAAAATTTATCAAATTGCCCAGATAATCAAACTCTTAAAGAAATTTGCTTAAATAATCAAAAAGCTTGGAATATTGATAATAATGATTGTAAATTTGACTTTGTTTCTCAAGATTGTTTTAAATTATCAGGAAATTGGGAATATCCAACAATTTGCAATAAAAGATAATTCTGGGTTTTAAGACTTATAAAGGAGAGGTTAACATACCTCTCCTTTTTATTAGTT
>CASFNK010000012.1 GCA_949295995.1 uncultured Pseudomonadota bacterium | reverse complement strand
CCTCATCATCGCACAACTTCCTTTTTTTTCACAAAAGGGAGTATGCACCAACATAACTTCCGCTATTGACTTGTTGTGTAATAATCACTAAATATCATAATATATACAGGCATAATCCAAAAGTTTAAAGAGGAAAAAATGAAAAAAGAAAAAATAGTTGATAAACCCGAATGTGAAGAAGACGAAGCCGCGGAAACTGAGCTTGAGCAAGAGCTTGCGGCCGAGGACGCCGCTGAGGGCGAAGCCGAAAACGATGCGGAAGATTTAGAGTTTTTGAAAGCGGAAAATCAACGCCTAAAAGAAGACTTTTTAAGAGCTTATGCTGATGCCGAAAACATCAAAAAACGTTGTGCTCAAGAAATTGAGAAAAACAACAAATATGCCATTTCCTCTTTTGCCAAAAGTCTGTTAAGCGTTGCCGATAATCTGCACCGTGCGATTGATGCCCTCCCCGAGGACAAGAAACAAAACTGCCCCGAGGCCATGAGCTTGCTTAAAGGAGTTGAGCTCACCGAAGCAGAGTTGATGAAAGTGTTTGATAAATTCGGCATCAAAAAAATGGAAAGCCTCGGCACGGTTTTCAACCCCAACTACCATCAGGTCATTCAAGAGGTTGAGGACAAAGAAAAGCCGAACGGTACCATTATTTCTGAGCTCCAAACCGGTTATATGCTCAACGACCGCATTTTGCGTGAGGCCATGGTTGTGGTCACCAAAGGCGGACCGAGCGAACAGCATTAAGCAATAAAAAGAATTAATTTTTGCACTACTTACCGGAAATGGTAAGTAGTGTTTTTTGTTGCAATTTTTCAAAAATACTTTAAGTTAGGAGATGCACTCGGGAGAGCCGGGTGCGGAGTGTAGCAACTCCTTAAACAAGAAAAGAACAACTCCTTGTATGGGGAGCTGGGGAAATAAGGCTATGCACGAATAACCCGGACTGTTCTTGTTTACAGTTGCTAACTCCCCGCCTTAGGAAAGCTAGGGCGGTTTCTTTAACTGGAAACCTAAAGGGAGTTTAGAACATGGGTCATCATCGTAACCGTATTAAAGCTTGGCAAGCCTGTCAAAAAGAAATTGGCGAAAAGATTAAGGACATGCGATTAGAGTTGGATTTATCGCCCGAAACCGCCGCCGAAATTTTGCATATTGGCACCAAACATTTATGTTGCTTAGAAAATGGCGACATCCGTAAAATGGAAATCTCTTATCTCCATTCTATAGCTTATAAATATAGCTATAAGTTAAAGATAAGCTTTGAGAAAAGATAATAAAAACACCCCTCAATTAATAAGCTAATTGAAGGGTGAAATTTAAAATAGCCAATTTTTAGCTCAACCTCTGGCACGGCTTAAAGTTCGGAGAATGAGTCGTATAGAGTAATTTCTTTGGCGATGACAATCCTAGCGTATAAAGAAATACGTGGATTGGCATCTACCCCGTAAAATTGCTCTAGACGACCATTATACGAACTTTAAATTAAATCATGGCCATACCACCATTAATATTAATAGTCTGTCCGGTGATATATTGAGCTTCATCAGATGCTAAGAAAGCAACCACATTGGCAATGTCTTGAGCTTCACCAAGTTTGCCTTCCGGAATTTTAGCCAACAAAGCAGCTTTCACATCTTCAGGCAAAACATCGGTCATCGGAGTACGAATGAAACCCGGAGCAATCGAGTTAACCGTAATTCCGCGAGAACCAACTTCTTGAGCCAAACATTTGTTCATGGCAATCATACCGGCTTTTGAAGCAGAGTAGTTAGCTTGTCCGGCATTTCCGGT
>CASFNK010000011.1 GCA_949295995.1 uncultured Pseudomonadota bacterium | reverse complement strand
CAAAGGAACAGATAGCGGCGTTACGCCATTAGGCCTGCCGACAAGGGTGGATTTGAACATCAACGGCAAAAGACTTCGCCGCGGAGCTAAAGTTTGGAGCGTTGGTACATCAATTCTAAAATCGGAATTATACCAATTTTTAAGGCTAACTCAAAATGAAGACGAGAGCTATCCTGCCGGATATTGTCATTTTCCCAAATATGACAGCGAGTATTTCAAACAATTAACCGCCGAACAACTTGTTACAAAAATGGTTAGAGGCTATCAAAAACGCGAATGGCAGAAAACAAGAGAACGAAACGAAGCTCTTGATTGTCGTGTTTATGCCAGAGCGGCAAGCATAAGTTTTGGTATAGAACAATTTACTGAAACAAAATGGCGTAATTTAGAAAAAGCTCTCATTCCAGAAAGTAAAGAAAAAGTTAAATTACAGACTAAGAAAAAAACAAAATTTGATATTTTGCCAAAGATAGTCAAAGCGCAAGACCCCTATTTATAAGGATTTACAATGACAAAGATTGAAATTTTAGAAAAACAATTAGAGGAAGCGGAGCTGGCTTATCATGAGCTTATGATTGGAGCAAGAACCGTCAGCGTTAATGTTGAAGGTGTTGGCTCAACATCTTACGCTCAAGCCGATGCAGCAAAACTAAAAGAATATATTTCCTATTTGCAAGGAAAAATAAGCCAAGCAAAGGGAATTAAAAAAAGAAAAGTCATTAGAGTGAGTTTTTAGATATGGATGATACAAGTTATAAAGGAGCCTCACTTTCAGCAAAAGAGTTGTTAAGTTGGCGACCGATTAGACATTCTGCAGATATGGAGCTAGAGGGAGAACTGTCCACTCTTGTAGCTCGTTCACGCGACTTAATCCGTAATAATGGAATTGCCAGCGGAGCTATTCAAACCCTTGTCGATAATGTTGTCGGAAATGGCTTAAAACTCGTTTCTATTCCAGACCATAGAATTTTAGGGTTAAGTCTTGATTATTTGGAAGAATGGGCGCGAAAAGTCGAAGGGTTATGGAGAATTTGGGCGGAAAGTAATTATTGCGATGCCGCAAGAAAATTAAACTTCAATTCACAAACCGCCTTAATCTTTAGGTCTGTGATTGAAAACGGAGAAGCTCTCGCCTTAGTTTTATGGCGAGAAAATAAAGATTTTCCGTTTGCGACCTGTCTTCAATTAATTGAACCAGATAGACTTTCAAATCCTAATTTTCAACAAAATAATGAGTTTTTAAGGGACGGAATTGAGATTAACAAGTACGGAGAAGCCAAAAATTATTGGATAAGTAAATATTATCCGAATGACTACTATTATAATAAAGGTGTCAATAAATGGCAAAAAATCCCTGCACGCACTTCTTTCGGTCGAAAGCTCATTTTACATATTCATCACCCCGAGCGTATCGGGCAAAACCGCGGAAAGCCGCTTTTTACTTCAATTATGCCACTTTTTAAGATGTTGGACCATTATGAGCGTTCAGAGTTAAAGGCTTCCGTAGTTAATGCCATGATTGCCGCCTTTATTGAAACGCCAATGGATAGCGAAGCGATTGCCGAAATGTTTGGGGAATCTGTTGATGATTACTTGGAAAAAAGAAAAGACTGGAGCGTTAAATTAGAGGGCGGCTCAATCATTCCGGTATTTCCGGGGGATAAAGTTTCTGCCTTTACGCCAAGCAGACCTAATTCCAGTTATTCCGCATTTGTTGAGAATGTCTTAAGGCATATCGGAACCGGCTTAAATATTCCGCTGGAGCTGTTAATGAAAGACTTTTCTAAGACAAATTACTCATCTGCAAGGGCTTCTTTAATTGAGGCTTGGCGATTTTTCAACGGTCGAAGGAGTTGGATAATCAACTATTGGGCTAAACCGGTCTTTGAATTATGGCTGGAAGAATGTGTCAACAAGGGGCTTATTGAAGCCCCTAACTTTTATGAAAACAAAGCCGCTTGGTGTCGTTGTAAATGGATAGGCCCCGGGCGTGGTTGGGTTGACCCAGTTAAAGAAGCTCAAGCTTCACAAATCAGAATGGAAACCGGATTATCAACTTTAGAAGATGAATGCGCTTCTCAAGGGTTAGACTGGGAAGAAGTTTTAATGCAAAGGGTAAGAGAACTCAAACGAATGAAAGAGCTTGGCATTTCTCCAAGCGAAAACGGAAATCTTGAACTTTTAACACAAGAGGAAAATACAAATGAGAATATGGAACAAAATAACCAATGAACCATGGGCTACGACAAGCGATACGCTAGAAAATATAATAAATATAGCCAAGCGACAAAATGCCAATCCGGAAGCCATCGCAGCTCAACTGGGAAGGAAATTGCAAAATACTTATGCTGTTTCCGTGAGAAACAATGTCGCAGTTATTCCTATTCACGGCCCCTTATTCCGTTATGCAAACCTTTTCACGGTGATTAGTGGCGCGACTTCTTATGAACTTCTAGCCAGAGATTTTAATGAGGCACTAGAAAATCAAGAAGTAAAAGCCATTTTGTTTGATATTGATAGCCCCGGCGGTGAAGTTAATGGTTGCTCCGAATTAGCCGATATGATTTATCAAGCCCGAGGGAAAAAGCCTATTATTGCTTATGCCTCAGGAAATTGTTGTTCCGGAGCTTATTGGATTGCGGCGGCCTGTGATGAAATTGTTGTTACAGATACGGCGCTGGTTGGCTCTATTGGTGTCGTTGCCGTCTATGAACGTCAAGACGGAAAAAATGAAATCGAAATTGTTTCTTCGCAAAGTCCATTAAAACGAATTAATCCTGAAACTCCTGAAGGATTAGCTCATATTCAAAATAGATTAGATTCTCTTGCCGAAGTTTTCATCAATAAAATTGCCCTTTATCGTGATGTTTCAACCGAAACTGTCATCAAAGATTTTGGGCAAGGAGATGTATTTGTCGGTAAAAAGGCGATTTGGCAAGGTCTGGCTAATCGCCAAAGCTCATTCGAGCGAATTTTAACAGACCTTAACAAAGAAAAGGAAACTGAAAATATGAATGAACAGGAAATCAAACAACAAGAACGTCAAAGAATGAAAGAAGTCTTTGACAGCAACGAAGCTCAAGGACGAGAGCAAATTGCAAATAAAATGTTGGTTAGCACGGACCTTTCATCATCTCAAATTATCGAGCTTTTGAAAGAAATGCCTAAACAACAGGCAATTTCCCCCTTTGAGAAAGCCATGGCTACAATCGCTAATCCCGAAATTGTACCGGCAAATTCGGAAATGCCAGACAACATTGACGTTTTCGCTCAACGTGTCGCCTCTTTAGCAACTTCTTCTAACGGAGAATAAAATGTACGCAAATTGTAAAGACGAAGGCACTCTCAAGCCAGATAATTTGTTAGCTGGTGATTTTCCGAGGGTTGCCAGATTAGTAAATGTTACCGCAGGAAATTATACCCGAGGTACTGTTTTAGGAAAAATTACGGAATCAGGAAAATACAAACTTTCCGTTTCTTCCGTGAGCGATGGCTCACAAATCCCTGTCGCAATTTTGGCGGAAAACGTCAACGCCGAAAGTGAAGATAAACAGGCCGTGGTTTATTTTACAGGTGAATTTAATTCGGACGCTTTGACATTCGATAGTAGTTTCACCGAGGATACCGTAACCGAAAAGCTCCGCGAAAAGAGCATTTTCATTAAGAAAACTCAAGCATAAGGAAACAAAAATGGATATTTTTTCAACTCATGTCTTAACTAAAGTGGTGGAGAACTTAAAAACTCCACCTTCTTTTTTGTTGGATATGTTCTTTTCTCAAGAACTACGCTCCGACACCGAAGAAATTTATTTTGATACGCAAGAAAGCAAACCGAGAATTTCTCCGTTTGTTTCGCCGTTAATGCCCGGAAAAGTCGTTGAACACGAAGGCTATCAAACCAAATCTTTCAAACCGGCTTATGTCAAAGATAAAAGAAGATTTACGCCGGATATGCCTTTCAAACGT